>CAYNDN010000280.1:0-6765 GCA_964395075.1 uncultured Lentimicrobiaceae bacterium
ATTCATATTCAAAACCTGGAACACAAACTGGCACTGCGTATTGTGGAGGAGCGCCGAATCAACGGAGTGTATGCCGACCTGGAGGATTTTGTGGAGCGCGTGCATCCCGGACTGGAACAACTCATCCTGCTCATCCGGGTGGGGGCACTACGGTTTGCCGGTATCTCGAAAAGCCGCCTGTTGTGGAATGCGCATATCTTTTTCGGTAAGAGTAAAAAGGAGGTGGTGCAAAACTCGCTCTTCAAAGTGCGAAGCAGGAATTTTGAGCTCCCCCAGCTTGAGCACAGCGATCTGGAGGATGCCTATGATGAAATCGAGCTGATTGGCTTTCCGGTAACGCTCACCTATTTCGACCTGCTCAAAACCGGATTCCGGGGTGAGATCAAAGCGCGGGAGATGAAGGTGAGCGTGGGTAAAACCGTGCGCATGCTCGGCGAGGTGGTTACCCGAAAGTTTGTTAAAACGGTGAAGGGTGAGATCATGCACTTTGGAACTTTTATCGATGATGAAGGCGAATTTTTCGATACCACGCATTTTCCCAATTCATTGAAGCATTACAACTTCAGGGGGCACGGCATTTACCTGATCCTGGGCAGGGTGGAGGAGGAGTTTGGCTTCCCCAGCCTGGTGGTGCAGAAAATGGCGAAGCTGCCGATCAGGGAAGATCCGAGGAATGGGTGATAAGGGTTCGCAGCCCTGACTGTAGGGAAGGGATTGCAACCCTGATTACTTTATCATTTTCCCGGTCATCTTATCCGGGTTTTGACGGGTATCAAAAACCATATCAATAAATATTGTATTATCGGTCCGGTGATAAATAGTTTTGTAATGATCCTGAGCCAACCTCCTTAATTCATAAAATTGTATAATTCTATTTTTTCTCGCTGATCAGTGCTAATCTGCGATTAGTCATCAGCGTAAATTTGTGAGAACAGATTTTTATCCAATAAGTAAGTACGTAGCTGAGTACCTTAAAAAATTTATTTTGTGAATGTTGGATATTTCGATGTACGATTGAATCGGATAAAAAGTTGATTAATTATACGTTACAATCGGATAAAAAATACCTATATTTGTACGATGTTATCGTATGAAGAAATATAAACCATGGAAGAAGCTTTATTCAGATACAATCCCTGGTGGGAAAAACTGCCTGATTTTAAATTGATTTCAAGGCCAGGATATATCAACAAGATGATCGACAATATTGACAGGGACAGGATTGTTTTAATCTCAGGATTAAGAAGGGTTGGAAAAACTTCACTGATGAAGATCACAATCGAGTATCTGCTTCAGCATTTGGATATCAATCCAACGAGAATTCTGTATGTGAGCCTTGATGATTACAATTTAAAAAACCACTCCATTTTGGAAATCATTGAATCGTTCAGGAAAATTCATTCAATCAAATTTACTGAAAAGACTTTTGTTTTTCTTGATGAAGTAACTTACAAAACCGATTATGAGATACAGCTAAAAAATCTTTTTGATTCTCATAATACAAAGCTTTTTGCTTCTTCGTCTTCCTCATCATTGCTAAAGGATCGAAAATCGTATATCACCGGGCGGAATACCGTTATAGAAATGATGCCACTTGATTTTGATGAATACCTGCTATTTAAAGGAATAAAAATTTCAAGGGCTGATGCCCATATCCGTGAAAATGAGTTTGAAAACTTCTTGAAAACCGGTGGTATCCCCGAATATGTAATTACCGAAGAACCATCCTATATCCATGAGCTGGTTGATGATATCATTATGAAGGATATTGTTGCAATGCATAACATCAAACAGCCGGCTTTGCTAAAGGACCTTTTTATGTTGCTTATGGAAAGGTCAGGGAAACAGATTAGTTTAAATAAGGTAGGAGCAATTCTTAAAACTTCTGTCGATTCAGTTTCAAGGTATGTCGAACTTTTCCGGCATGCACATTTGATTTATACTATGAGTAGGTATGGCAAAACCAATGAAAAATTGCTCTCGCCAAAAAAAATATATGCACCGGATACGGGAATCAGAACCTATTATACTGGGTTCAGGGATAAAGGCAGTTTATTTGAAAACTATGTTTTTTTGAAGCTTAAAGGGCATAATCCGGAATATGTTTATCAGGATAAAACAGAACTTGGTTTTAGGTTGCGAGGTGGAACAGTTGTGGAGGCAAAATATCATCAGGAACCCATCTCCGGAAAACAACAGAAGTTGTTGTACAGCTTTGGGAAGGATAGTTATTTCATTGTTCGCAGTAATAATGATTTGAAGGCTTTACTGGAAAGGGTGTGATATTTTTTTTAATTGTATTTTGAAAACCTCTATGCCGAAAGCTACCCACAAAAAAATCCCGCCTCTGCTCAGGACGGGATTTTGAACTACACTGCCTCAACTTTACTACTCAGTACATCTTAATTTGCGTTGATCATTTGTCGGGAGGCCCCAGCATTCCACCTTCGCTAAAAACGAGATTCTCCCATTCGCGATATTTTCCAAATACCAGATATATTCCGTATCCATGTCTTACTTTGGCATATATCAGTTTTTTCTGATCGCCACCATACAGGAATATCGCCATATCCACCTGATTGTAGATGTCGCGCGCAAAACAGCGGTTGGCTTTTACATCCTCAAGGGAAATTTTTATGTACCCCGACTTTTCTAAATTGGCTTGTGGGTCGTTGTCGGCGTATGCATAAACCATCAATGGAAGCAAAACTGCGGTTAATCCTAATTTTAATGCTTTCATAATTTCCTCCGTTTTTGTTTAATGATTTATTAAAACTTTATGAGAAAAAGTAGGGTCATGACACACGAAAGGCATAGCTGAATTCTATGAAGAAAATTTTTAGCAGAATTCTAACGAAGGAATATTGGGATTTTTGGATCGCTGACACACAACAGATTTAGCTTGCCGGCTAATCCTGTTTGTCTTTTTTTCTAACAATCATATAGCGATAGATATTTACAATCCGGTTGTTCCGGGTCATTTGCGACATCAGTACACCTGCGATTACTACCAACATGCCCAGTACCTTTTGTGTTTCGAAAAATTCATTCAGGATAATAAACGAAAAAGCAGCCGTAAAAACCGGGATCAGGTTGGTAAACAGGTTTGTTTTGCTGATGCCGATTTCGCGCGAAGAGATGGTAAAAAACACAAACGCCAGTGAAGATGCGAAAAACGCAAGCAATAGCAGGGAGCTCACCAATTCGGTTGTTGGTTTTACGGTGATGAATTGCTGAAAATCGAAAATAAAGAACAGAGGCAGGAAATATACGGCACCGATGAGGTTTTGCCATGCAATGATAAGGAATGGATCATATTTGACAGCCAGCTTTTTTAAAAGCACCGAATAAAACATAGCTGCGATCACAGCAAGCGAAAGCCACGCAATACCTACAGCCGACATATTCAGGTTGTAGTTGTTGTCGAGGAGCATGACTAAAACGCCGAGGAATGAAATGGTCAGGCCAAAAACATTCAATATCGACAACCTTTCTCTGAAATAAATCCATGCAAATACCGGAGTAAAAACCGGGATCGTTGCAATGATTACTGCCGTAATTGTTGGGGTGGAATATTTAAGTCCGTAGTTCTCTCCAAGGAAATACAGGAATGGATTGAACAATGCAGATAGTAAAAAGAGCTTCCAATCCCTGCGATCAAACTTCTTCAGCCTTCTAAAAAGAGCCAACCCGGTAAACAGTAAACCTGAAGAGAGGATGAGGCGTAGCACCAAAATGGTGATGGGATCATAATATTCAAGGGCTATTTTCGACCACACGAAGCTCATCCCCCAGAACAGCATCGAAAGTGTAACGAGTGTGTAAGTGTAAGCCGGTTTAATTTTCACTGGCAGATCGGTTTAAACAGATGTATGATTTGGTGAAGGGTAGTTACTATTCAAGTCGCAGATTGTACGACTCAAGTAGTTTTCGCCAGGCCCTGCCTTCGATGGTCTCGATGAGATGAGGGTTTATTTCCTGAAGAAATTTCAGATTTTTGGAAGCATAACCAAAATACACGGCATTCGCCCCACTTGGTATCAACTCCACCTTGCTGTCTAAATTTTTCGAAAATATCTGGTATCGCAGTATGGGCTCGTCGTAAACAACGGCATCCAGCTTGCCGTTTTCCAGTGCATCAATGGCCTCTGAAAGCTTTTCAAATCCTTTAAAGTTAATCCTGGCCTCAGAAAGATAACCGGCAGTACTTGAGTTGCTCACCGTTCCCACATTTACATTCCGCAAATCCTCAATACCCCTGATATCGGTTTTAAATTTATCGTAGGTGAGCGCAGCCGAAATACTCGCTGTAAAGCTCGATATGATGATGACAGCTGTAAACATCCAAACAATCGAAATAATCCGCCCTGTTGCCGAAGCCGGAGCTTTATCACCATACCCGACAGTGGTCATCGTTACTGCTGACCACCAAAAACCCTGGCCAATTCCTTTCAATCCTTTTCCAAACTGATCAGGGTTTTTTTTGCGTTCAACAATCCAAATCAAAAATCCGAAAACAAAAATCACGAAAAACAGCAGCAAAACAACTTCAAGAAATTGAGCAGAAAAGAGGCTTTTAATGAAGGCGATGACCCCGTTCGACTGCTTAATTTTTACTGCAATGGCAATACCAGAAATAAAATAGGGCTGTGTAAAGCTAAATCTGGTCAGGCGTTCTGAAGTAACGGTTAATGGATTGATGCACAAGTCAACCTGTCCATTTTCGATATCCCTAAGCATCCGGCCAAGGTCGTCGTATTCACGATATTCAAACTCCCTGCCTATGGCTGGTGCTATCTCTTCCCACAAATCCACACTTACTCCGGTATATCCGGCATCAGATTTCATGATAAATGGTGATGATGATCGCAGTGCCACCGTTAGTTTTTCCTCAACGGGCTGGCCACTAATGATAGACGGCACAGCGAGGATCAGGATTAGAAGGAAATGAATATATATTTTTGCTTTCATAGATATCAATAAAATTTACATCAATAAATTGTATAAAATTTGAAACTTTTATTGGGGCCTTTCACAAAAAGTACCCCGGGCAATCCACAATATCCTTACATCCGTGGTGAATAGTCCCGATTTCACGTAAGGATCGTACTTCAAGAAATTATCAAAATCGTCGTTATCATTTTTAAAAGCCAACAGGAAACCTCCCATCCCAGGGCCAAAGTCGCCATTGGCGATTAATTTATTTTTGTAGTAATTGGCTTTAATGTAATTTAGATGTCGCTTGATATATTTTTCAAGTTTTTTTGGTTTTTCTTCGGCAATCGCCTCATCCACAGGAATATACCTAATGAATTGATATTCCACCATTTCGTAGGGTTCCTGAACGGGGCAAATGCCCCCTACGCCCATGTGTAATGGTAACATTTCTGTGTTAAACCTGCCTGCCCTGACAGCCGGATCGGAGTAAACAAGTTTTTCAGCATCCTCAATGGTTGATGCAGATAAAACCTGCAGCCCGCCACCGCCATGAAACGGACCGGCCGCAAGTAGCAGTTTTTCATTCGAAAGGCTGTCCATATTGGCTCTATGTTGATGCTGTATCTCATTCACCTCTGCCTCGGGCAAGGTTGCACGATCGGGATTGGTGGTTAAAAAAACAAAGTACTTTCCCGGTCCGCTTTGCGCATTTCCTGACGTAGCTATAAAAACAACCAAAAACAATTGTAAAATGTATTTCATATTCTTCCTGTTTTACTGAGCTGGCAAAATTCGGAATTTGTTTCGGGAAAAAAAGGATTTGGTGAGGGTTTTTCTGATTTTCTTATTTTTGGCGTTACAGGTGAATCAAGAAAAATACATATCTTGCAATCATGAACCAGCTTCAACAAACATTTATCAAACCCACAATTTATCTTTTTCTGATGGTAATAATGCTTGTAATAACATCCTGTAACGGATACAAGGGAAAGCAGAAAAAGAGCATAAATAAAAGCGCGGAAGCAAATGAGACACAGGTTGATCCGGTAAAAAAAGACCTCAAACAAATCAAGCAGGATGGAAAACTTGTTGCCCTAACCTCATATAGTTCCACAAGTTATTTTATTTATCGTGGCCAGGTGATGGGCTATGAATATGAACTCCTCAAACGGCTGACCGACTATATGGAACTCGAACTGGAAATAAAAGTAGTGGACGATATGGACCAGATCTTCGATATGCTGCTGCGGGGAGAGGGTGACATAATTTCATACGGAATGACTGTGACCCGCGAACGCCGGAAACGTGTGCAGTTCACCGATTACCATACCACCACACATCAGGTACTGGTGCAACGCAAACCGGAGAATTGGCGAAAAATGAAGCTCCACGAAATCGAAGAGACGCTGGTGAATGATCCGCTCGGCCTCATCGGGAAAACGTTACATGTACGAAAAAATTCACCCTATTATAAACGGCTTCAGAACCTGATGGATGAAATTGGTGGTGAGATAGAAATCGTGCCGGTTTCGGGTGATCTGGAAACCGAGGAGATCATCCGCATGGTGGCAGAGGGCGAAATTGATTATACTGTTGCCGACCAGAATCTTGCCTACATCAATGCAGCTTATTACCCAATTCTTGATGTGGAAACTGCAGTAAGCTTCAACCAGCGAATCGCCTGGGCTGTCCGCCCCAATTCGCCAAAACTGCTAAAGGTGGTGAACGACTGGATCGCGCAAATGAAAAGAAGTACGGATTACTATGTGATCTACAACAAATATTTTAAAAATCGAAGGAAAAAATAATATTAAAGAGGTACGGCAT
>CAYNDN010000281.1:0-2209 GCA_964395075.1 uncultured Lentimicrobiaceae bacterium
TCGCATGAATTTTCGCATTGGGTTTCAAAATCAGTAACTGTTTTCGTAATTGTTTTAGCACCGGTATTGTTGCAATCAGGTGTGAATATGTAGTTACCTGCGAAGGTACTCACACCTGTTCCGCTAAATGTAGTTTCTGTTGCTGGGCCTTTTGCGGGGGGTACCGGACCTAAAATTACCGGATCGTCATCACAACATACATCCATGTCATCAGGGCAATCAACCAATGGCACTGGGTTGAATTTTATCTTTATCACATCCTCATAAGAAGTTTGACATGGACTTGTAGCTTCTGCAGTCAATTCTATCCAATCCTCACCTCCACTGGGCCATCCAGATGCTGGTGGAGGTGTAAAAACAGGATCCAACACAGTGGTGCTGCTCAATGTTCCACTACCTACTAAAACAAACCATGAAAAACTGCTTTGATTTGAAACCTGCCCTGAAAGTTTATATGTCTCATCCTGGCATATGGTAACATCATTACCTGCATTTGCTGTTGGTGCCGCCTGGAACGAAAGTTTCATATCACTTGTTGCTGTCACTCCACCAACTTTGTTTGCCGAGAGGGTTAAGGTAACATATCCGTTCACATCATCTTTATCCCCCTGGCTGGGATAATAGATGGCATTCACATTATTTTGAGTACCGTCCCAGCTTCCGGTTCCGGCGGTTGTCCAGGTAACCGAAGTTGCCCCATCGCCAATGGATGCATCTTCAAGTGTGTAGGACGTTTCTGATTCGCACATGGTTTTGTCACCCCCTGCATCAGCAGTTTGAGAGATGCCGTGAAAGGAAATTCCCACCAGCATCATCAGCATTAAATTTAATTTGTAAAAGTTTTTCATTTTCATAAAACATTAATTTTAAGTTATTTATAATACATTCGATTTATTCGGCTTTAGCTTATTCGGGCTGGGATAAAACACTTCGATCCGGCATCGGTCAGAGGTAATACGATTAATTTTTCTATTTAGCCAGATTGTCATTAGCCCATTTATCGTCCTCAAATATAGAAATGTTTTAAACATTCATTGATGAGGACCAAAAAATAATAATATTCATTAACATTTTTTAACATTTCGGGTGTCATGTGGATGTAGCTATATTACGCCAAACGGTTATTTTTTTCACAGGAATATATACATTTATATTCCTTCAAAATAATTTATTCTTAATTGATTACAAACACCTTACAGTAAACCAATTCTTGATATAATTATTGAAGCAAAATCGCATGCTATTTCAAGATATGCTTGATTTATTAGCATTACAAATAAAATAAGAATCATGGCATAAGAAAAGTTCCAAAAACAAACAGCAAACATAAAAACATTGTATATTTCTTTAAATTTTTTTGGATTGGATTTTAAAATTACTATTTTAGTGCCTTCAAAAACCGGGTAAGATATCTCGCTGAGATTCAAATGTGGTGAGATAAATTTTATTGAATATATATTTAAAGCATTATAATACATACACTTAAACACGCATCGTTATGAAAAAAATGTTACGATTATCTTTCTTACTGACACTGCTCTGGGGAATTTCCATTCTTCCATTGTCTGCACAAAATAAAAATGGATTATCCATTGAAGAACTCCGTGAATACTGGATTGAACAGTATAACCAGGATCAGCCAAAAAGTGCAGAGCTGCATGTTTTGCGGCATGAACGGATTGCCAAAGCCGAAGCGGATGAAACATATTTTGGCATTGGAGATTCCAGGAATGACTACGATCCCACCAAAGTACATCCCACCAGCCCGGATGGCATAGCCAAAACCAACCAGGCTTATGTGTGGGGACTTACACAACACAACGAAAAATTGTTTTTCGGAACCGGGCCAAATATCCACTGCATGGTGATTGGCGGCTATCTTCAGATGACATCCCCGATCCAAACCGATTGTTATGCCTGCGAATTTGGAGCAAGCCAGTTTAGCCCGCCGCTTCCACCGCAAATTGGCGACTGGCGGCCACCACGGCTGTTCACCTTCGACACCGACAACAATTTACAAACCGAAATCACCCCTCCCGATCCGCTGATCTCTAACACCTCAGGCATCCGATCGGCAGGCAACCTAAACGGCGTTACCCTGCTTGGCGGCCCCAACATGACCGGCGGCGTGAATATTTTCGCCTTCGACAGCGACACGGATGATTACCTCGGTTCGACAACCATGATTGTTGTGCCCGGGACTTTTACC
>CAYNDN010000281.1:2219-6725 GCA_964395075.1 uncultured Lentimicrobiaceae bacterium
TGTGGACGGTGGCAGCATCCTCCGCTGGAATGGCAGCAAAGCCAATCCTTTCCAATTTGAAAACGTGGGCAACATCGACGGCCAGGCCGCCGAACTGACCGAACACGACGGAAAACTGTTTGTATCCACCTGGCCTACTTTCGCCGGAAAAGCAACTGTATTTGCCGGATTGTGGATGAGCCCCGAAATTCCGGTGGGCGGACTCACCAGTGCCAATGTAAACGACTGGGAAAAAGTGTGGACAGTTACGGATTATGAACCCGATATGGTGGTAGCCGCAACTTATGGCGGTGGTGCCCTGAAATCATTCGACGGCAAACTGTATTGGGGAACCATGCATGTGCCGCTTACTTCTGCTTTTGCACATTTTATGACCTACCCGCCACAGTCCCTAGAAGATACACTCACGACTATTCTTGGAACTTACAGAGCCATCAGCATTTTCAGCGGAGATGATTTTGGTACACCAGAAGAAGAAATCGATCTTTTATACGGAAATAAAATGTTCCCGGTTTATACGTCAGGAACCGGCTGGGAACTTAAAGACAATAATATGGGTGAATGGCCAGCTTTCGGGCCTTCAGGCATCTGGAACCTGTTCAACAACTATACCTGGACAATGGATACCTACAAGGACGAATTGTTTATTGGCACCATGGACTGGAGCTTTCTGCTGCTTGGCAATTTTCCGATGGACTTGCTCTTGCAGGCCTTCGCCATGCCGGAAAAAGACAGCGGCAAACCATCTAAAGATTTTGGGGGCTTTTCGCTTCCTGAAGTTTTCTTCGGTGCCGACCTGTTCAGAATACCTGATGCAAACACTTTTGCAGTGCCGGTAGACATTTCAGGGGTGGGCAACCATTTGAATTATGGAATACGCACCATGCTGAACGATGATGATAATTTGTTCCTCGGAACGGCAAACCCGATGAACCTGAGCCCTGATGGCGGCTGGGAAATCGTGAAAGCCACCCAGGACACCCTGGTTTTTGATCTGAAAGAATTCAACATCGACCTAATTACCAAAAACGAACCCGATGAAACATTTTTTGGGATAGGCGATCCAAGAAATAATTACGACCCTTACGCCCCGCACTTCAGCACCGACTCCACCATTGCAAAGCACAATCAATCCTACGTTTGGGGTATGACAGCCGCTGAAGATGCAGCCTGGATGGGCACAGGGCCAAACGTATTTCAGTTGGTTATGGGGGCATACCTACAAATGCCAACTCCGGTAGAGGCTCCCTCGCTGGTGGCGGAATTTGGCCAAAGCCAGTTCAGCCCGCCGTGGCCCGACATACTGGGCGACTGGCGTCCGGCAAGGGTTTTTAAATGGGATGAAGAAACAGAAACGCGCGTTGAATTCACACCGGACATTGTTGATGCTCCTGAATTGCAATCCACGTTGGGACTGCGTTCTGCCGGTACCATAGGGGATCTGGTTATTCTTGCTGGCCCCAATATCGCAACCAATCATTTCGGCGTGAACTTTTTCGCCTTCAATAACGAGACCGGTGAATTCCTCGGATCGCATCAGCAGCTTGAAATTCTTGGCGACCCAATCAACAATATCAGAAAATGGATCACATATGACGGTGAATCCTACACGGGCATTTCAGGCGAAATGTACGGCTACATCATCAAATGGACCGGCGATATCAACGATCCTTTCCAGTATGAAGTGGTGGGAATTATTGATGCAGCACCGGCAGAATTCACCATTCACGAGGGTAGGCTTGTTACATCATGCTGGCCCGGAGGTGGTGAACTTGGAAGCCCTGACGGAGGATTACCCAGTGTATGGTACAGCCCGGTTATAGAAGCAGGTGGCCTTACTTTCAACGATCGTTTTGGCTGGGAAGTATTGTGGGAATCCGATGACTATGAAGTTGATCCGGTGATGGCACGCATGATGGCCGGTGGAGCTATTCAATCTTTCGATGGAAAACTTTACTGGGGCAGTATGCACGTGCCTTTTATGGCTGCTCTGGCACACATGCAGGTTTATTTCGGAGATAAAAATCAAAAGGCCGACGAAATTGATATCATCAATGCCATCGTACACAGCCACCGCGCAATAAGCATTTTTATGGCCGACAACCTCGGCGAACCCAACGAAGAGATAAATCTTCTCTATGGCCAGGAATATCTGCCGGCTTACAGCCCCTACACCGGCTGGCAAACCGTGCCCAACGCATCAGGATATAAGCCGCTCTATGGGCCTTCGGGTATAACAAGCCAGTTTAACAACTACACCTGGACCATGTCGGTGTGGGACGGCCAGTTGTTTATCGGCACCATGGACTGGAGTTACCTCGTGGGAGAAATTGTTCCTGTACTTTTAGAGGAACTCATCGCCGAATTTGGGCAGGAAAAGTATGAGATAAGCCTTGAAGACCTGGAACTTTTCCACCTGCCCATACCTTTCGAAGGTGCCGACCTTTACCGCATTGGAAGCTCCAACAGCGTAGCTATGCCGGTTTCATTGAATGGTTTAGGAAATAAACGGAATTATGGTATCCGCACCATGGCCACCACATCGGATCGATTGTACCTGGGATCGGCCAATGCCATGAACCTTCACCCCGAAGGTGGCTGGGAATTATATGCGCTAACCAACCTCGACATCGATTTTATGGCAAATATGAAAATCGTTAACCCGGGGGATTATGTAACTTTTTACCCGGATGTGGATGGGTTGCAGCTTTATGATGTTTCGTGGCATTTTGAAGGCGGATCACCTGAATATTCAAGTGAGAAAAACCCGGTTGTTTATTACGAAAACACCGGCAAATACGATGTTGAACTAAATGTGCACAAACTTGGGGAGTCATTCAATGAGTATAAAACTGAGTATATTGAAGTTGTGCCATTGGATGAAGCACAATGCATGGAATTTTTTGAAGGTTGGGGCGCAGTTTCCTCTTATATGGTCCCAACAGAAGCCAACCTTGAAATCCTCATGGACCACATGATTCACAACCCGGTACTTGGTGAAATGATTGTATTGCTTGGAGAAAATGGCGTTTTCTGGCCTTCGCTTAACTTTAACACCCTGCATAACTGGGATACTTACAGTGGCTATAAAGTAAAGATGACTGAAATTAATTTCAATTGTATGTTTGGCGCACCGGAAACAACCAATTCCATCGAACTTGAAGAAGGCCTGCACTATCTGCCCATCCTTTCGATGTCGCCTGTTTCGGCCAGCGAACTGTTCGGTAACGCCCCCGTTAAGTTTGCTTATAACCTCTACAATGCAGAGTTATATTGGCCCGAAGGTGGTATTTACACACTGCAAACACTGTATCCCGGCATTGGCTACCTGGTGTACCTCAATGAAACCCATGAATTTGTTTTTGTGGATAAAGGTGAAACTCCAAAAACAGCTTCACGGATGCCATTCAAAGCATTCGAAAATCCAACGGTGGTATGGAACGATCCTCATAACTCTGGCAGGGCACATTTCATTTCTATCTACAGCGAGGCAATTGAGGATCTTAATCTTACGGATGTGATCGGGGTTTTCAATTCAGATGATATATGTGTGGGCATGAGCCAGGTGGAGAATATTCGTGAAAATCTTGGGTTGATAGTTTATGGTGAAGATAATACCACTGAAGAAAAAGATGGCCTGCTGGATGGCGAAAGTATGGTATTTAAAATCCTTGAAGGCAAAAACAATGCACGTGAGGTTTACCCGGTATTCGATAAAAACATGCCATACCACAATGGTAAATATGCTGAAAACGGATACTCCGGAATTGAATCATTCAAAGGCAGCCCAACGGGTATTGAAGTGAATGAAATTGCCGGATTGGAAATTTATCCTAATCCGGCCAACGATAAGTTGAACATTGTGTGCCCGGTTCAGGACAGCCCAACCTCCATAACGATTTATAATGCGCAGGGTCAGGTGGTGATCAGTTCACAATTGCAACAAACCTTGAGCACCTTCAACATCAGCACCCTCGAAAACGGAATCTATCTGATTAAAATCAAATCCAGTGATAAAGTGGTTGTTGAGCAACTTATTAAGAAGTAGAACATCCGAATTATTGTCAAATTGAGCCTCGTGATTTCACGGGGCTTTTTTGTTGTTCCAAAAACTTATATCCTTGCAAAAAATAAGGTAGAAAAATGGACATCAACGAAATCGTAGAACAGATAAAAGCACCTGAAAAAATTGGCTTTGACAAGATGGAGCTGCTGAAAACCTACCCCGAACCTGTGTCGCGGTATCTCCGCTACCATCTCCCAAAAGGCATTCCCGATACCACCTTCGGCGAAGTAAGCTTGAAAGGGATCATCAAGCTGGTAAACTGGTCCCATTTCAAATCCACGCTCTATGCCCATGCGTTCAGGGGGTTTGCCTGGAGAGCTAAGGTGAACATGGGCATACTGCCTGTGAAAGGCTACGACTATTTTTTACATCAGGATGGAGCCATGAGCTGGCGGATTTTCAATCTTTTCCCGGTAATGCGTGCCGATGGCGAGGATGTT
>CAYNDN010000282.1:0-3458 GCA_964395075.1 uncultured Lentimicrobiaceae bacterium
GGTAGGGAATACGAAGCTGCCGTCCTCGTCTATGAGCAGCTCGTCGCCGCGATCCGGGACGCGTACCTTGAGCAATACCCCGATGTGAAAGAAAGCGGAATGAACCCGCTGGTGCATTATATTCTGTTTGGGAAAAATGAGGGTAGGAATACGCCAACTATTGGCCTGAGGAATTAGGCAGTTAATGATGTTTTTATTAAGTAGCAATTAAGGGATTTTTTGTTAGTTTAGAAATGAACATAAGAATTACAAAAGAAATGGAAAACAACATAGCAGCTCACTATCATGATTTCATAAGAGAGATAAAGGAAAAAATCCGCACTTCACACTACGAAGCAGCTAAGGCGGTAAATACTACCATCATTACACTTTACTGGGATATCGGTAGCCGACTTTCAGAAAAATTAAAGTCAGGATGGGGGAAATCGGTTGTGGAAACACTTTCCAATGACATCCAAAAAGAGTTTCCTGGAATTAAAGGTTTCAGTAGCACTAATTTATGGTATATGAAGCAATTTTTTGAAGAATACAGGTCGTCAAAAGTTCTCCAACCAATGGTTGGAGAAATTAGCTGGTCGAAGCACCTGGTTATCATGGGCAAGTGCAAAAACGATCAGGAGAGGCAGTTTTACACACTTGCAACAAAAAAATATGGTTGGACCAAAGATGTATTAATTCATAAAATTGAACTAAAGGCTTTTGAAAAATTCGCCTTAGGGCAAAGCAATTTCGAGCGAAACCTACCTGAAAATATTAAGAACCAGGCCGTTCTTGCGCTCAAGGACGAATACAACTGGAATTTTTCGGAATTAGATAATGAACACTCTGAAAGAGAATTAGAGGAAGCCATCATAAAAAACATCAGGGCATTTTTGATGGACTTTGGCCCGGACTTTTCATTCCTCGGAAATCAGTACCGTATCCAATTGGAGGATAAGGAATACTTTATTGACTTGATGCTATATCATCGGAACATGCAATGCCTCATAGCCATCGAACTGAAAACCGGTGAATTTTTGCCTGAATATAAAGGCAAAATGGAGTTTTATCTCAATGTGCTCAACGATACTGTGAAACTTCCCCACGAAAACCCCTCCATCGGAATTATCATTTGCAAATCGAAAAACCGCACAATTGTGGAATATGCATTAAAGGACAGTTCAAAACCCATAGGCGTAGCTACCTATAAGCTCACCGATATACTGCCTGAAGGCTACAGGGAGCAGTTGCCTTCATCAGAAGTGTTGGCCAACAGACTAAATGCCTTTCTAAAACTAACCAACCTTTAGAAAGTTAAATCAATGATAGTAATCAAATTCCATCCAAAAAATTCGACGCTGCATTGTACCTTTAGCAAAACCCTGATGTTAAAGAAAGCGGGATGAACCCGCTGCTGCATTATTTAAAGGCTAATCGGGGCACCTGAGCCCGGCTTGCTCCGGCCGGATTAAACCAACACTATTCCCATGTTGAAAATATTTCGTTCATATTAATTAATCGCGATGATTTTGATAAAAAGATTGGTGCAAATTTTTAGAAAACCAAAAATCAAAGTAGCCTACCTGCTTGAATCCACTGATTTGTGGGGAGGTGTTAAAGTGGTTTTCAGACAGGTTGAAGCCCTGAATAAAACAGGTAAATACAAGGCGGTTGTAATTTGTGGGCAAGCATACCCAACTTGGTTAAATCCGGGAATTGCATTTATTCAACAAGATCCTTTCGATAAAAACATAGGTCAAGGTTTCGACTTTTTGATTACAACAGGGTTTAGGCTTACCCCATTTCATTACAAACATCAAAGCCATGCGCAGATGATTCATTTGTGTCAGGGATATGAAGGCGAATTAAAAGAAGCAGCACCAATTCTCGAAGAAATTGAAGATGCTTACAGAATTCCAATACCTCGATTTGTTATCACAGAAAAGTTGAAAAATCTCTTAAAACAAAAGTTTAATTCTGAACACGTATTTAATATAGGTCAGGGTTTAGAACATCATCTGTTTTTTGAAAGTGATCAAAATATAAATACTAACTACGAGGATACGATCAATCTTTTTTTACTTGGCCCTTTTGAAGCAGATGTAAAACAAATTCATACGGGATTATATGCATTTTTAGAAGCAAAAAAACTGGTTCCTCAATTGAATTTGATACGAATTTCTCTTTTTGGCACCAAACAGCTTGAAGAAGAAATCGTTGGTCCTATTCAAGATTATCATGTAAATATTCCACCCGAAAAAGTGGCTGAGATTGTTAGAAATACACCAGGGTTATTACTTACGCCTTCTCTTGATGCAGAAGGTTTTGGCTTGCCACCTTTAGAGGCCATGGCTTCTGGATTACCAACTATTTTAACTCGCATTTCAAGCTTTCTATCATTTGATCCAACACATGATTATGCGGAGTTTGCAGATGTTGGGAACATTGAACAAATGGCACAAGGAATCCATGAAATTATTACTAATCACAAAAAAAGGCAACATATCATTCAACGTGGATTAGAAGTAGCACAAAAGTTCAACTACAGCAAAGTTGCGAGAAATATAGATCAGGCATTAGGAGAATTACACGCTTAATTATTCTTTAAAATAACATCTTTCATGATCAGAAAAATTAAAGATTTGTTTAAGACATCAAAAAAGGAGTTAACAATATTCAGAGCAGCTTACTCGAACTCTGGTGTTTATGAACTCGATTTTGCAAATAAATTCTGCAAATCGTATTTGGATGAATCTATCCTTGATTCAGAAATAAAAGTCTCACAAATACAGGAGAGTGACAATTATAGTGATGCAGATATTGCCCAAAATGTTCTGTTTATTTCGAATCCAAAATCTATAATCGACAAAAAAACAATTTTGGCCATGATGTCGGTAATTGAGGAAGGCGCAGATGTATGCGGGCCGGGTTATTCTCAAACAATCATTGAGAAACAAAGAGGTCATATAGCTTTTCCTTTTCATAATTTGAGTGGATTTAATGAGCATTCGACGCTTTTGCACGATAAGCCACCGGTAATCGAAGAGACCGATGAACTAGACAAAGCTTGCATCATGTGTACCCGGGATTTTTTTCTGAAAAACAAGGATGAATTTCTAAATTCCAAGGAAAGCAGAATAGGCAAGAAGTATTCGAAAACAAAATTTACCATTGTTAGAAACAGTCTTGTGTTTATTTTCAACGATACCTATGGAACCCCTCGCAAAGATCTCATTGATTTAATCCCACCTACCGCCATTGATATTCTCGAAGTTGGATGTGCCGAAGGAAATATGGGAAAGCTCCTCAGACAAACCATGCCGGAGAAAAATGTGGATGCAGTTGAAATGAGCGAAGTATTGGCAGAACTGGCAAAACCCTTTTACAGGAAAATATACACAACTACTTTTGAAGATTTTATCCCTGAACGAAACTACGATGCCATAATTTGTGGTGATGTAATTGAACACATGGCTTAT
>CAYNDN010000282.1:3468-6714 GCA_964395075.1 uncultured Lentimicrobiaceae bacterium
TTGCAATGCTAACATCCGGTGGTTGTCTTATCGCAAGCCTTCCCAATGCAGGATATTGGTCGTTGGTAAAAGATCTGCTAAAAGGAAAGTTCGAATATTTACCTATCGGCATAACCTGTATTACACATTTTCGCTGGTTTACTGAGGAATCGATAAAAAAGGCGATTCAGGACAGTGGTTTTGAAATTACTGTTTTTAATAGGGAACAACTGAAACCTACACCCGAAGGAGAAAAATTTATTGCGAAAATGGTGGAGCTTGGGTATGGGAATGAAGAGTCATTATTAACGAACGAATTTACCATCAGAGCTCTTAAAAGTGGGAAGAAATAATTTAGAAAATAACCTGTTGCCATCAAGCTATATGTATATTATATTTTGTATAGGAGGAAGATGGCAGGAAAATTTGAAGATAATTCAATTATTCCCGGCAATCAAGCCCGAGTTCATTTATTCCGGCAAAGCTCACACTATCCGCTTCTTGAAAATATCTTATGAAATACCTTGTTCGCTCCGTTTTGCAAGGAATGGAGTTAATGTTGATCAGATTTTGTACATCAGAACCATTATAAATCTGTCTGATTTCAAGGTCTGCACGGTTGTAACGCCTTTCGGTTTCGCTGAATAATGCCCACAATGAAACAGGTATTCCCGGCGAAAAAGTCATATCAACAAGAATTATCTGCGATCCTGGTGGCGGATCAGGAAGCAAGCGAAAAACTTTTTCGGGGATTGATTTGCATAAAAATGCAGCATTGCTCCAGGGTTCGAGCCGGCGTTGTACAAAACGGTAATTCATTACCAACAGAAGAATAATCCCAAAAAGAGCTGCGGATTTCATAAAAAGCTGTAATGCGCTATGGCTTGAACGGTTGGAAAGGAAATGATAGGTGTTGAACATTATGATACTTAAACCCAACGACAAAAACGCTGCGGGCAAATAGGTCAACCTGTCGGCATAGTAGAAAATACCCGGAAAAAGGTTGATCAAGGTAAGCGTAAAAAATAATCTGGCACTTCTGCTGAGATGCAACAGTAAAACAAAAACAATAATCCAAAACCCGGCAAGCGCGCCCAACCGCCACTCGATATACCCGCTAAACGGCAGTGCCAGCACATTAAAAAACTGATCGAATCGCTGGACGAGCACAAAGAAATTGTTGTACCCACTTACTGTATCTTCGTAGGATTTGTTGAATGTTCCGGTAGCAAAACTCCCCAATAAATATATCAGAAAGCTTGCAACAAAGGGCCAATAGGAGATTACCCATTTGAAATATCCAGTAAAATTTTTGGGTGAATTAACCTTTTTCAAATACCAATCGAGCAGTAAAAGTGATAAGGGAAGAGCGGCTGAAATTTCCTTGGTCAGCAATGCAAAAAGAAAAAATGCGGCTGCGAGAAACCGGTTCATCATTCCGGGAAAACCCTGTGGCTTAAGCCAAAACCAGCATGCCAGCAGAAAGAAGAATGTTGAAGTTGCCGAACCTGCTGCTGCAGCCAGCCAGTGAACGGTTTCTACCTGAACGGGCAAAGTAACGAACAACAAGGCTGCAAAAAAGGCTGTTATAAAATTCTTTTTTATGCGGTAAGCTATCAAAAATAACAGTGCTCCGTTGGCAGCGTGCAATGCCAGTGCCATTAAACGGTGCCCGACAGCCCAATCGCCCCACAACGAATTGTTCAAAACAAACCATGCAACACCAATAGGACGGTAACCAAAAACCCTCCCCTGGCTTGTTAATTCAGCAATTACATCATGCCATCCTAAATTTAATCCAACCAGCGAATCGGCGATAAAGTAATCGTTAATTCCTGAAAAGTAAAAAATCAGGGAGGTTGTAAACAATGAAAATAAAATGATAAAGAATTTTTTTGTATCACTGATGGTTGATAAAAAGTCTGGAACAAGCCGGTTCTTAATTTTCATCGCTGATCTATATTAATTGTTTGATGGAATCCTATGATTAATTTTGTGTGCTAATTCTTCACAAGGATATGAAAAATTAATGGAATTTAAATAGTAACAATATTTTTTAATTGTTGATTTGATGACAAAATTTCATGGCGTCTTAAAGGAAGCTTTACAAAACATGGCCAGCGATTTACGGGCTCACAAAGTATTTCTGTTTTTTTCCATTTTTTGGGGAATCCCGATGGTTTTTCTCACGCCACCGTATCATGTGCCCGACGAACCAGGCAGTTTTATGAGGATTTATCAAATGTCGGAAGGAACCATGGTTTCTGAAATATACGGCGATAGCCTTGGTGGCGACCTGACGGTTGTTCATGAGGAATTTCACAACATTTGGGCAAAAACTGTGCTTGATCCCGAAACGAGAGTTGGCTCTCAGGATTTTAAAAGTGCGTTGAAACTTCCTTCAAAAACCCCGGAAAGAAAATTTTTTCTATTCCCAAGCGGCGCGTTTCACAGCCCGGTAACGTATTTTCCTCAGGCTTTGGGTGTAAGCATTGGCAGAATTCTCAATCTACCATTGCTGGTTTCTTTCTACTTAGGAAGACTTGCCAATTTGATGGTTTGGGTATTCCTGATTTATTTCGCAATAAAAGCCATCCCGATTTTGAAATGGTGGCTGGTGGTTTTGGCGTTAAGCCCAATGAGTATTTTTCTGGCGGCATCGTTAAGTGGCGATGCCCTTACCAACAGTGTGGCTTTCCTGTTTCTGAGCCTGACACTAAAAACAGCCCTGTCCGAAAGTTCCGGAATCAATAGAAAATCATTCTATTTGCTTACCTTTCTTGCCATTTTGCTGGCCTTACTTAAAAATGCTTATGTTCCCATCACGCTCTTATGGTTTCTTATTTCGAAAAGTGCATTCGCCGGAAGGCGTGATTATTTCATCAAATCAGGATTATTTTTCGGCCTCATTTTTATTGTTTACATCGCCAATGCATTATACCTCAACCACGTGCTCAATACGCTTGATTACGAAAACCTTACCGGAAATATCATTGGGATGCATGTGGTAAATCCATACAAACAATTGCAGTTTGTGATTGAAGATCCGTTCAGGTTTTTGAAAATTATTTTTAAATCCTACATCGAATCCAGAGCGTTTATTTTGGCCAGTTACTCAGGTAATTTCGGCTGGTTGCAACACAAACTTCCCTGGCCAATAATTTATCTCGTTGTAGCTGTGCATTCGTTCCTGGCACTTACTAATGCAAATCAAATAATTTCGATTTCATTTCGAAAAAAGCTGATCATCGCGCTGGCTTTTATTTC
>CAYNDN010000283.1:0-4017 GCA_964395075.1 uncultured Lentimicrobiaceae bacterium
GCCTGATGGGACTTCACGTCCGGTGAGTGCTTTGATCAATTGTTTTTCGCCACCCTGCGGATATTTCACCTTGAGGGCATGAACGGTAATACCGTCAAATTTTTTGCAAAGCTCAGCAATGTGATTAATAGCATCCGGCTTGTTATTTTCGATACCAACCATGGCCTTATCCACGGCAAGTGCTTTCATCAGGATTTTTGTGCCAATGAGCATCTCCTCTCCCTTCTCCAGCATCAATCTGTGATCGGAGGTAAGATATGGCTCGCATTCAACACCGTTGATGATCAGGTATTCAGCCTTTTTACCATCAGGAACCATCATTTTTACATGGGTCGGGAAGGTAGCACCACCAAGTCCTACAACACCCATATCATTGATGCGCTGAATGATTTCCTGTTTCGATAATGTGATTTCTCTTATGATGTCATCGGAGGTATCGATACCTTCTTCCCACTCGTCTTCACGGGTATCGATGATCACAGCGGTACGTTTGTACCCCGATTGATCCATTACACTATCAATCTTGAAAATTTTTCCGGTAACGGGAGAATGGATATTTGCAGAAATAAAGCCCGAGCTTTTGGCGAGCAGTTGTCCGGTTTTCACCACATCTCCGCGATTCACCAAAACGCTGGATGGTGCACCCAGATGTTGGGAAACAGGCACAGAAACACGTTTCGGAAAAGGTAACGGCTCAATGGCCGCACTTGCTGAGAATTTATTCTCCGGAGGATGAACGCCTCCGAGTTTGAATGTTTTCAATATCATATTGTTATATATTGAAATCCGTAATCACTAATTATTATCTTTTGCTTGTGCAACAACAGGCTCCCTGGGTTTTTCAGGAACCGGTGCAGGTTTTTTAGGAGCTTCATCTTTTTTTTCCGGCCTTGGTTTCCTCGGTGGGAAATTCAATTCATGTATGGCATTTGTCGGGCATTCGGGAACGCATTTCCGGCAAAGCTTGCACTTCTCATAATCGATATAGGCCAGGTTATCCTTGAGGGTAATGGCATCGAACGGGCATGCTTTAACGCACTTTCCGCATCCGATACAGGCTACACTGCAGTTCTTTTTGGCTGGAGCTCCTTTTTCCTTATTTACACATGCCACATGTATTCTGCGGTCTTTTTTGCCTTTGGGGCGAAGTTCAAAAATATCACGTGGACATTGTGTAACACAGGCTCCACAAGCAACACATTTGTCAGCAACAACAACCGGGAGGCCGGTTTTTTCATCCATATAGAGCGCATCAAAATCGCATACCTCAACACAATCGCCCAAACCAAGACATCCGTATGGGCATCCACTCTCACCTGAATAGAGACCGTGGGCAAAACCGCAGGTTGTAGCGCCTTCATACTTTATTTTTTGTGGTGCGTTTTCACGTGATCCAAAACACCTGAGGACTGCAATCATCGGGTCTTTCTCTTCTACCTCCAGGCCCATAATTTTAGCAATGGCCGACATGGTATCGTTGCCACCTACAGGGCAGTTAAATCCTTCCAGTGAACTACCTTTTACGATTGCTTCAGCAAAAGCACGACAGCCTGCATAGCCACATCCGCCACAGTTTGCTCCGGGTGCAGCTTCTTCAACGGCATCAATGCGGGGATCTTCAATAACCTTAAATTTTTGCGCAACAAAATAAAGGATGATGGCAGCAGCCGCGCCTATGGCGCTAAGCGATATCACTGCATAAATCATTACATCATTCACAATTTTCTCCTTTTTATGATTATCGGAAATACATTTTCATCTTTCTGAAGTGCCCTGCCAATGCTGCTTCCAGCCCAACTTGCACCGCAATTCGGGCAAAATTATAAACAAATGTTAAAAATCACACCTTTGCCGGCTTATTTAAAATGAATTAAAAGAACTGTTAACCAGTGAGTTAAGTTTCGTAAAAGTGCCCATAAACAGGTGTGGTAAATGCAAACTGTTAATTACTAATTAGTTACATGGCAATTTAGAAAACGTCTAAATTTTTACCTGGTAATTGATGGAATTAACCTGGCCTTTTCATGAAAATACACTTCACTTCCAAAATTTTAGATAATAAGTAGCCCCATTATTTATGGCAGGGAATAAAAGTTCTTCTATTTATTTTGATTAATTTATTGTTTGTTAATTATTTAACCCCGCCATAAATGACGGGGCAAAACATATTCTCACTGATTATTTTTCTTCCTGAATTTTTTTTGAACTATTGAGGTTAACAAGCACTTCTGAAAATTTTGTGGAAGATTATTCAGGAAAGCACCAAAACAAAAACACAGTCGCTTAAGTATTTCTGATGATTGCCCATTATCAGTGAGCCGGATGCTTGACTTAAAAAACTACTTTTGCCCCGCTTTCAAAAACATACTGATGATTGAGTTTTTAAAGAAGAATCCAAGATATATTTACCTGGCAGGCATTGTGCTCCTTATCCCTGCATTGCTGTTAAACCTTGGTCATCTGAATATTTTTATGGCTGTGGATGAAGCCACGCGTGCGCTGGTAGCTTTGGAAATGATGATCAGTGAGAACTATGTAACACCTACCATCAATGGGGAATATTATTATAATAAACCACCACTTTTCAATTGGATTCTGATCGCATTTTATATTGTTTTTGGTATTGATGAATTTGTGCTCAGGTTACCCACTGCTATTTCCATGGTTGGGTTTGGGTTTACTATTTATTATTTCGTAAAGCAGGAGCTGGGCAGCAGGGCAGGCGTAATCGCGGCTTTTATGTTTGTAAGTGCCGGAAGGCTATTATTCTGGGAGTCTTTGCTCGGCTATATCGATACAACCTTTTCGTGGGTGGTGTACTCGGGTATGATGTTCATTCATCATTTTATGAAACAGAAAAAGTACCTGAACTTGTTTGTGGTTTCCTATTTTTTCATGGCTATTGGCTTTATGCTTAAAGGCATTCCTGCAATCGTTTTTCAGGGAATTACTTTGTTGGTGGCATTTACAGTCGATGGCAGTTTCAGGAAACTTTTTACGTGGAAGCACCTTGTCGGTGGATTATTTTTCCTTATTCCGGTTGGTAGCTATTATCTCGTTTATCATCAGTACAATTCATTGGAAAATGTTTTTAACACCCTGTGGCACGAATCTGCCCAGCGCACGGTCGTTGACCAGGGATGGGTGCTTACATTTCAGCATTTATACCGGTTCCCGGTTGAGATGTTATACCATTTTTTGCCCTGGACTTTGATGCTGGTGTTTACCTTTAAAAAAGGATTTTGGAAGGCCGTGCGAAATAACAGTTTTATCCGGTTTAATCTGCTGGTGGTTTTATTCAATATCATTCCTTACTGGTCTTCGCCGGATGTATATCCCAAATACATCATGATGCTGGTGCCCATGGTTTACACTGTTTTGGTGTTTTTCTACCTTGAATCATTCAAGAAAAAGGAGCGGCTCATTTTGGTATTTGACATCGTGTTGATTGTCGCTGCAACAGCACTTACATTGGGCTATCTTGCTGTCCCGTTTGTTCCGGTAATTGAGGGCGTTTCCTATGAGGTGCCAAAAGTGGTGCTGTTATTTTTATTGTCTTCTTTTTTTGTTTTCCTGATGTTCAGGATAAAAAATCAGCGGGTAGTACTTTTTGCCATCGTATTGATTGTAGGCCGGTTGGCATTGGATTGGTTCATCTGGCCGCAGCGTGCACCGCAATGGGACAAGTTTGAAGAAGCTGCCTGCGAAGTCGCTGAAATTACCGGAGATGAAGTGGTGAAATATTATCAGGCTCCCATGCTTCAATGGGGTGGTTCTTATTATCTGTCGTTGGCAAAGTGGCAGATCATTGGTCAGGAAAAGCAAGATCCAAAGCCTGATATGTTTTACATTACCGATGATAGAGGCCTTGAGAAAATCATGGGAAAATATTTTGATGTAAAAGTGTTTTTTGAATATCAGAATGTGCAGGATGGCCGGACATTATATCTGATAAAAATCCTAAGTGTAGAGAATTTTCCATAGAATTCTGGTCTAATACGATGATAAATGAAAATT
>CAYNDN010000283.1:4027-6703 GCA_964395075.1 uncultured Lentimicrobiaceae bacterium
ATCTGATTTACTTTACCATCACTATGAAGCTGCAAAACAAAACAATCTTAATTACCGGTGGTGCCGGTTTTATTGGTTCGAATCTTATCGAACGTTTTTTGAGTCAAAATAACAGCATCGTCTGTCTAGATAATTTTGCAACAGGAAAGCGTGAAAATATTGAACCCTTTCTTAAGAATCCTGATTTTAAACTCATTGATGGTGATATCCGCGATCTGGAATCCTGCCGGGAAGCTGTTAAAGCAGTGGATGTGATTTTGCACCAGGCAGCCCTGGGTTCAGTGCCCCGCTCAATCAACGATCCCAAAACCACCAACGATGTAAATATTGGTGGCTTCATCAACATGTTGGTTGCTGCTAAGGAAAATGGAATAAAACGGTTTGTTTATGCTGCAAGTTCTTCAACATACGGCGATCACAAAGCGTTGCCAAAAGTTGAGGACAGGATCGGGAAACCGCTTTCGCCTTATGCCATCACGAAATATGTGAATGAGTTGTATGCCGAAATGTTTTCAGAGCTTTATGGAATTGAGACTATTGGTTTGCGCTACTTCAACGTGTTTGGCCGCCGGCAGGATCCCAATGGGGCTTATGCTGCTGCCATCCCCAAGTTTATCAAGCTGCTGATGAGTCATGAATCGCCGCTGATTTATGGTGACGGCGAACAATCACGCGACTTTACCTACATTGAGAATGTGATCCAGGCCAATGAGCTCGCTGCTACTGCAACAAATCCTGAGGCACTCAATACAGTTTACAATGTGGCCTATGGTGAAGCTACAACAGTGAATCAACTCATCGATGACCTGAAAGCAAACCTGGCACAGTTTGATCCGGAGATTAAAAATATTGAAGCTGTTAAGGGCGATAAAAGAAAGGGTGATGTGTTGCATTCCCTGGCATCCATTGATAAAGGAAAACAACTGATTGGATACGATCCGAAATTCAGCCTCTCTGATGGTTTGAAAGAAGCCATTGAATGGTACTGGTATGAACTGAAATGAATACGCATCCCCAACCCCCAAAAAAAATTGATAAATCAAACATCAAACATTTTCAACCTTAATAGTCCTTCATCCATTCAAACATCCGGTAGCGGTTTCCATCCATGCCAACCGCTTCATAAGTTGAAGCCGCCTTGTGGTTCGATGTAACCAAATAAAGCCGGAGGCCGGAAACACCGGAATTGCTTTCAACTTCTGCTTTAATAAATAAATACATTTTCCTGAAAATGCCCGATCTGCGAAACTCCGGCAAAACATAAACAGATTGCAGCCACCATACTGTTGAATTCCGCCAATCGCTCCATTCGTAGGTAATCATCAGGCTGGCAATAACTTTTTTATTTATTTCTGTCACAAAGTATTGTCCTTTGGATGGGTCATCAAAAACGGCTT
Source organism: uncultured Lentimicrobiaceae bacterium (assembly GCA_964395075.1). Taxonomy (GTDB): domain Bacteria; phylum Bacteroidota; class Bacteroidia; order Bacteroidales; family 4484-276; genus SABY01. Next base: position 5,425 of record CAYNDN010000283.1, read on the forward strand.
TTATGCCGTTGGAAAGTACTTCAGGGTTGAGCGTGATATTTTCAGTTTCCAGTGCCATGGCTCGCTGAAAGCCTGCAATTACGCCGATATCTTTCGGATTACCTTTTCTGATGGTTGTATTCAAAATCAAAAATTTTTATAGTGAAACAATCGGTGTTTTTGTTTGGCTAAAATAATGAAGGCGGTTAATGCGTTATTGGTGGGTTAACGTAAGTTTAACTTAAAGTAAATTACTAACACTACTTGCCGGCTCCCTGCTTAATTGTGGGGAGCTGTTTTTTTAGGAGATTGTAGAGTTTAGAAATTAGATGTTAGATTTTCATGTTTCCATCTAATTTCTAACTTCTATCCTTTACCCTCTTTCTTCAGTGCCTTTCACATAATCTCTATCGGATGGTAAGCCCTGCGGCCTGTGCCATCTTTGATCTGATGGCGGCATGATGTGCCCGGTGTAGCAATCAAAGTTTAAATGGGTCAATTATTGAGATTGAGTCAGCAAGAAAAGAGAAATCCGCAGTATTTCTCGTGATGAGTATCAGATTATGATGAAGTGCAGTTGCTGCTATAATTGCATCACCTAAAGACATTTTACGTCGCCGTCTCAATGTCACAGCCTCTTCAATTATTGTTTGAGTAATATGAATAATCGGCACAATGTTAAAAAATTCTTCAAAGTCTTGTTTGTCTTCCAATGTCAGATTGTGGTACCCCAAAACTTCCAGATAACTTATGGCTGAAACCTTTGGATGGCCTTTTTCTACCAAATCTCGCAGATTAGAAAATTCAGGCTTTATTGCATAAATGATGATATTGCTATCAAGTAACATAAGCGTTATTCTCTGCCATCTAAAACATTGTCTTGACGAATCTCTCTTTGCCACTCAACAGGCTCACTGATATTGCCTAAAGTGTTTCTGTCTGCCATACGTCTCAGGATTTCAGCCGCATGTTGCCCACGCTTTTCAGATTTTACATTGCGTCTTTCATCATTAGCAATTTCCTGCACCAACAACTGAAGCAAATATATTTTATCGCTATAAGAAAGTGTATTGATTTCGGTTCTGATTTTGGTAATAGTCATTTTTACTCTCCAAATTAAAGGCAAACATTTATCATAATCTTTTACCTCCAACGAATTTCATAAACCCATGACAAAATAATACCCCCAGTAACAACTTTTAGCAACCCAAATGAGGCCAACCCTATCCCAAAACTCATCCCATACCCCCGGGAAAAATCATTGCACGCCGCCACCAGGTCTGATGACACGGCCCGGTCC
>CAYNDN010000284.1:0-1896 GCA_964395075.1 uncultured Lentimicrobiaceae bacterium
GATGAGTTAAAGAAGATTGGTGTGCATGCTGATGTTTTCAGGGCAAGCGATAAAATTGATTACGACCGGTACGATCTGCTTCATTTCTTCAACATCATCAGGCCATCCGACCATCTTTATCATATTGCAAAAAGCCGCAAACCTTATGTGGTAAGCACCATTTACCTTGAATACAGCGGATTTGATAAATATGGACGTGACAGGCGGCACCGCATGTTTTTCGGGTTGTTCAGCGATTCCTTTTCCGAGTACATGAAAAACCTGTTCAGATTTTACAAAAAGCAGGATAAGATGATCAGCCCGGAATACATTTGGGGGCATAAACGTGCCATTAAAAAAATTCTGGATAATGCAGCGGCAATACTCCCAAACTCTGAATCGGAAAGTAACCGTGTTAGAAAGAATTTTGGGTTTACAGGCAAAAGTTTTGTAGTCCCCAATGGAATTGATCTGGATGTTTTTCACACCATACCCAAAGGGGTTACCCGGCAACAAAAAGTGATTTGTGTGGCCCAGGTATTCGGCATGAAAAACCAGCATACGGTTATTGAGTCGTGCAAAAAGCTGGGTATCCCGGTTCAGATTGTTGGGAATCCCCCACCAAATCATACAGAGTATTATAATTATTGCAAAAAAATTGCTGATAAAAATGTAACATTCACGTCTTTCGTGCCTCAGCAAAAACTCATCGAACATTATGCTGCTTCAAAAGTGCATGCTTTACCAAGCTGGTTCGAAACCACCGGGCTGAGTTCTCTGGAGGCTGCCGCAATGGGATGTAACCTGGTGGTAAGTCCTAATGGCGATACCCGCGATTATTTTGAAGGGCATGCATGGTTTGGCAGCCCGGAAGATCCAACAACCATTGACAAGGCCATTGAGGACGCCTTGAACAGCCCGACAAATATGAGTTTCAGAGACATTGTATTGGAAAAATATACCTGGAAAAAAGCAGCCGAAGTAACGCATGATGCTTATCAGGAAGTGCTAACAATTTGACCTCTCTGCATGGAATTGAATAGTGATCTTACCCAAATAGAAGAAGGATGTGTGCAATGTCTGCATTATTTTGGACTGTTTAAATATCCGCTGAACACCCGGGAAATTCACATCTTCAATGCTGTAAAATCATCCTTGAAGGATATTGAGGATGCCTTGGGCCGGCTGTTTGAAACGGGTAAGATTTTCAGTTACGAGCAGTTTTATATGATTGAGGATGAACCGGGGTGGGCAAAAGAAAGAATAGCAGGTAACCGCCGGGCAGCTCATTGGTTGGCAAAGGCCTCGCCGTATGTTAAGGTTATTTCTTCATTTCCCTTTGTGAGAGCTGTTGCCATTAGCGGGTCGCTTTCAAAAAACTATGCTGATGATGATCCCGATATCGATTATTTTATAATTACCGAAGCCAACAGGCTCTGGATTGCGCGAACACTCTTGCACCTGTTTAAAAAACTAACTTTTATCACGGGACACCAGCACTATTTCTGTATGAATTATTTCATCGATACCGAGGCCCTTACATTGGAGCAAAAAAATCAATATACCGCCATCGAACTGATTACAATTTTGCCTGTCTATAATCCGGGTTTAATGGAAGAGCTCTTGCGTAAAAATACCTGGTTGGGTGAATACCTTCCAAACCACCCGGTTGATTTAAAGAAAGATTACCTGATTCCTGAACGAAATCAACCTGTAAAACGGTTCTTTGAGCAAATGCTGAACCGGATATCACCTGAAAAGCTGAACCGGAAATTGATGAAAATAACCGACCGGAAATGGCGAAAAAAATGGCGCCACGCAAACTATACACCCGAAGAGTACAATCAGGCCATGCAAACCGAAATTCACATCTCCAAAAACCACCCTGACAATTATGAAAAAGCTGTGCTTGACGGA
>CAYNDN010000284.1:1906-6701 GCA_964395075.1 uncultured Lentimicrobiaceae bacterium
AAAGTGCTGATTGTTGGTGGATCAGGGTTTTTGGGGCGAAATCTGTTGGCTGAATTGAAAAATCTGGAAGTTGAAATCTTTGCCATCAGGAACAAAAATCATGTGGTAGGGATCGATAGTGCCCATCAAATCAGCGGAGGTATCAGGCAGGTAACTTCTGAATTAATTGATGATCTCAGGCCTGAAATTATTTTTCATTTGGCAAGGCCGGTAATGCCGGGGTTTCGAAAATGGGGAAGGCACTTCGCTGCGCATTATGCTGCAAGATTGAACAGCAACCTGCTGAAAAATTTGCATAAATCATCATCAAAACCTTTACTGGTTTTTGCATCCGGCAGTCTGATGTATGGAAATAGCCCGAATCGGCATTTGGAAGATAGCCCGCTAAATCCAATCAGTTTTGCCCGGCAATATTTTAAAGGAGAGTTGCCCATCGTTGAAGCAGCCGCCAAAAACACAAACCCGGTTCAGGTTTTCCGCTTGCCCTGGCTTTTGGGTGATGGTTCCTGGTTCCGGTGGTTCTATCTCAACAACATTCAACAAACCAAATCTATCCCCAAATTTGGTGATGCAAAAAACAGGATGGAAATTATTGATGTGCGGGATGCCGTGAGGCTGATGGTGAAAATTGCTTTTGAAAACAAAACCCATGGAATCATCAATATTCCCTCTTCCGGTGCCATAACTCAGCTTCAATTTCTTGAAAAAGTAGCCCGGGTATTTGATGCCCAAGTGGTGGATTATTCACAGCTTTATCCCGGCAAGACAGAAAAGGCAATTCTGGAAGCATATACCTCGAATATTGTTTTAGCTACCAGGCAACCGAAACTTTTCAGGGGGTTTAATTATTCAGATCTATTGGAGAGTTTAAAATTCTTGAAAGCCAAACAGACAACTACATTTGACTATTAACAGGATCATAAAATTTTGGTTTTGATGTAATTTATCAAATTATTTCCTACCAACTGCAGAAAAAAAAACAGCCTCTAAATTTTAATTTGTTGCAGGTAATTACAGGAAAAATTTCTCCATCCACTCCCTGAAAAGCTTTTGGTATTGCTCGCTAACGGGTATGTAAACATCATCGCCAAACACAATGCGGTTGCGTTCGATGGTAGTGATTTTTTGCAGGTTAACTATCCAGGAACGGTGTACGCGCATAAACTGATCTGCTGGCAATTGTGCTTCCAGCTTTTTCATGCTCAGCAGCGTCATCACCGCTTTTCTTGCTGCCAGGTGAAAGCGCACATATTCGCGCATACCTTCGATGTATTCGATTTCATCGAAGTTGATTTTCACAATCCTGTTTTCTGATTTAATTAACAGGAAGTCGCTGTCGGGTTTTATCTGAATTTCATCCGGCTTAGGAGGAGCAATCATTTTTTCTGCTTTGGTTACTGCTTTTAAAAAATCGCTGTAAGCAATGGGTTTCAGCAAATAGTCGATTGCATCCACCCGGAAACCTTCCATGGCATATTCGCTGTAGGCTGTGGTAAAAATGATGCCCGGTGGATTTTGGAGCGATTTCACAAATTCCATCCCGGTAAGGTCGGGCATATTGATATCCACAAACATAAGATCTACCTGGTTTTGCTGAACGAAAGGCAAGGCTTCGATAGCATTGTCGAACAGCCCGGCAGCTTCCAGCGAGGGTGTTTTGGAAATATAGCTTTCCATTTGTTTGAGCGCGAGGGGCTCGTCGTCTATGGCAATGCAGCGTATCATAAGGGGATTTCCAGTTTTACGTTAAATGAATTTTCGTTATCGATAATATCAAGCGAATATTTATCGGCATACAGCAAATCAAGCCGCTTGCGGGTGTTTTCAAGGCCAATGCCTTTTTGTGTGTCTATGTTCTTTTTGGGAGTTTTACTGTTTGCAAGATTAAAGACGAGCCTTTCATCAGCCAACTCCATTTTTAAATGAATGAAAGAATCATTGCTGTAGCTGATGCCATGCTTGAAAGCATTTTCGATAAGCGAAGTAAACAACAGGGGTGGAATTTGCTTTTCAGGCAGCTTTTCAGGAATCTCAATTTTGATATCCACTTTATCAGAATAGCGCAACTTCATCAGGTTGATGTAGCTACGGATAAACTCTACTTCCTTGCTCAGTGAGGTTTTTTCTTCCTGCGAATCATACAAAAGATGACGCATCAACTTAGATAATTTGATGATGGAGTCTTTGGCATCTTCGGTGTTAATATCCATTTGCGAATGAATATTATTGAGGGTATTCATAAAAAAGTGCGGACTGATCTGCGTGCGCAAAAAAGCAAGTTGACTTTTCACATTTTCTTTTTCCAGCATTGTTTTCTCCTGTTGCAGGTTCGACCAGCGAAAGATTAATCGCAACCCGGTATCAAAGCCGACCACCAGCATGGAAATGATGATGGTATTTACAAACGGAGGAAATGGAATGGGGCTGCCACGCTGCTGCGGCATTCGTACAGGAGGTGGAGCCGGCCTCATTTGATCCGGTGGCATAACCTGATGCCAGGGATCGGGCGGCTTTGGGTTGTTTCGGTGATTTGCTCTTTCGGCTAAGAAGGTGGTAGCTGAGAATGCTGCCAGCAATAAAATCACGGAAACAAAAAACAACACATGCTTATTTCTGAATAAAAAAACCGGAATCAACACAAAATGGCTGATCAGGAATAGCACTAAAAACGGAAGCAAGCCGAGCCAGGCAATTTCCACACCGAACCAAAAAATCTGATCGTTACGCTGGAAAATAATGAGTGGTGATGCAAATATCATTATCCAGATGATGAGGATCAGCAGCAGTTCAACATTTTTCAAAAAGCCCGGCTTGTGTTTCATCATGGCAATATTATTAAAAATAGTTCTCTTTTTGTATGTATTTCAGCTTTAACTGATTGACGATCTCATTACTAATCCGTTTTCAGCAGCTTGACAGTTTGTATGCCTTCTCTGGTTTCAACACAGCAAATCCAAAAACCCGGACTCAGGGTGGAGGTGTCCATACTCAGGGTGTGCTGTCCGGAGGGCAATATCTCATCATTTAAAAGTGTAATCCTTTGCCCAAAAATATTGTAAACGATAACCCGGACTGAAGTGGTTTCTTCGAGGCTAAGGGACAATTTCAAACTGTTTGTAAAAGGGTTTGGGTAAAACTTTAGCGACTTTACTGCAGGCGGTGTTATTTGCTGAACTGCCGTAATACCCGAATCATTTTCAGCGCTAATGGTTGGGCTCATAAAACTAAAATCGCCCGTTCCGTTTGGGAACCTTCCAAAAGATGTGTCTGTAAGCTGTTCACCAAAGCTGATTTCATCAAGTACCTGCAGGGCTCCATCTGAAAGGATAATGCTTTCGCCGTTCTTCGAAATCTTAAAATCAGCGTGGAGGCCTTCCTGTTCTTGATCCTCATCGGCCCAAATTACAAGATATCCCCCGGCGGTAATGCTGGTATCCGGGAAAGCCCATTTGTCCGGTTCAGAAACATCATCCGAGAGATAGAATCCTGTGAGGTTGAGAGGTTCGTTTCCATTGTTGAACAACTCAATCCAATCATCATATTCACCATCCTGATCGGGATAATAGTTTTCATTGTCGGCCATAAACTCGTTGATCACCAGATCGCCCGTAATTTCAACAGCATAAAATTCATATTCAGCTCTTTGTGGTGAAAAGGCTACAGCCTGCCCGTTATCGGCAAAAATATAATACTCAATATCTGTGTATCCGGCAATTGCAGAAGTGCCATACGTGCCGTCACCGGCCTGTCCGTCGTTGTGGTTGCCGTCGTCGTACATCTGTTGTTTTTCAAATATTTCCGTTCCGCTGTTCCTGCATGCCAGTTCTACCGTGCTGGCATTGGTCACCGTCACGGTAATCCAAACCTCATCTCCAGTAACTGCATTTTCAGGACTTACAGAAATATCTTCAATCTCAGGAGCCTCATATTGAAACCAATCATGATTTTGCAGGTATTCAACCCTGGTTTCCATCAGTTCGGTAATTCCGGGCACCGGCATTGTGAATGGAGGTGGCCCGCCGCCGACAGTGTTGTTGATGTTACTCAGAAATTCCTCGTAGGTATAAAGTTTATTCTCATCATTTTGAATGGCTTCATCAATGATGTTCTGGATTTCAAGTGCCTGCTCCTCATACCATCCATTAGCAAAAATCTCATCAACCATGGTTTTCATGTGCGCGATATAGATGCGCTTGTGCAAATCGCTTTCCAGGGTTTTGTTCAGGATAGGATAGTCTGTATTGTTTATGTTGAAAAACGGATTGAGATGTTGCATCTGGTAAAGGTTAAGCGGTGGCCCACTCATCACCATATTAAATCCGCCAAAGGTTTCATTCAAATCCCAGGGTATAATGTTGAAACGCCCAGCAGCATCTTCAAAAATGTAATAATTCTGGGGCATGTTAACCGGTCCATCCAGGCTGACCAGCAATATGTCGTAAGCCAGTTTCCAGAAAAGCCCATCCATGTTGAGCACCTGATCAGCATATTCCGGCTGGTTATTCAGTGTGTCGAGAAACCCAACCAGCTTTTCCCATCCATAATCCGAATCCAGGGCATACAATCCCGCATAGTCCGTAGTATCTGAGCCGAGGTATTTCCATACCCCCTGACCGGGAGCCATCTGCGACATTTCACCTTTAATCCGCACCTGATCATCAACACCAAAATGCGATTCCATAAAATACCGGTCAACATCCTGGTTGCTGGTGTATAATCCTATATGAAACCCGTTGAGAGGAAATCGAAGGTTCGGTATTGTTCGTCCACTATACGGGCAATACCCGTAAATATC
>CAYNDN010000285.1:0-5912 GCA_964395075.1 uncultured Lentimicrobiaceae bacterium
GTTAATTTGATTTCCTTAAAGATAAGCATTACATCAAAATGGAGCCGCACCCGTTGTTACCAGCTCTGCAAATGCCTGCGGGTCTTCGGTGGGCCATAAACATGGCGCCTTCTTGTGGGATGAATGAATCTCCAACCGCAAATACGATTCCCGCAAAGCCGATTATCAGCAGCCCTATCCTGATGAACCACTTGTGTTTGATAGGATTTTTTTTAATTTATTTTTTTGGTTGGCAAAACAAATGTTACTTACTTGGTGTACAGAACCATTGTTCTTTTACTGATTTTATAGAGGTCAATTGGCTTTAACAGCTGAAAATACTATGTAACCAAGCGAACTTTTCACTTTTATCATGCGTGGCATCATCCACATCATCTTTTTCATGTAAGCCCATCGTGACAATGTTCTTGCCATCAGTTTAAAAGTTCCCCCGATACCTTCATCTTTCAAAAAGCCGGAAAGACTCATCATCATGAATTTACCTGTTTACCAAGTTCAGCCATAAATTGATACGGGTCGAGACTCTCAACTTGTTCGTTTGTTAAGCGTTGCCTTTTCATTTTCTTCTCGTTTTGTAGTTAGTAGTATCGTCAAAATAGTTGCCAGTAACATCAGTTTCCCCTCCAATTTTAATCCATTTACCCACCTTTATATACCTGTATTTTGAACCAAAGGTGTCATGGAATTCTTCAATTACTTCGTCACTGCTGTCATGCCCGCCAATGCCAACCACACCGGGGTCAAGGGATTTCAGGAGATTAATATGTTGCATCACTTGTTCTTTGGTCAGGGGATTCAGAGGCCCCTCACCGGATGCAAAAAATCGCTGAGCGTTCAGCCCCATAATATTCAGCCGTCCCTCCGGAACCGGATAATGCAGGTCACCTATTATGCCATAAATTGGTTCATCGAAAACCTCTTCAGTCCGCTCTATGATTTTCGGTAAGGCCTGATGGCCACAACCAACAATCAAAACCAGCCCTTTATCCTTTACATGAATGGCCAGTGCCTGCTCATCAATGCGCCCTATAACGAGCTGCCGTGGGATCGTCCCTGTAGTGGCCACACCATGGGCAATTACTGTTGGCTCTGGGGTGTGCTCCGGGTCAATCCCGGGATACTTCAGGGGAACCGGAGTGTAAACCTGTTTGCCGGCAAGGTCTTTCTGCTCGTTCCCTAGTGAAAAGCTGTTTTGATCCACCCACTGGGAGCCGCCCACGTGGTCAAAATGATTATGTGAGATTACAATCACATCAATCTGGTCCAGACTGATGCCAAGCTGTTCCATATTGTGCTCCAACGGGGAGGGAAAGAGCTGATCAGGGTTATGCCCCAGGTCGAATAAGATGGTTGTTGAATCGGTCTTGATGAGGGTTGAAACACCCATCTCGGTTTGGAGGGAAGTATCTTCCGCGTGCCAGTTGACCAGTGGGAGAACCGACAATTTTGTTGTACTTCCAAAATCCTGGATGGCGGGAGGATCGTAATTCCGATATTCCCCGTTGGCCTCAGCCACTCCATTTCTGTGCTGATAAAGAAATACCGAGGCAATAATTACCAAAAACAGTAACAGGCCTGTGATGATCCATAATGTAATTTTCAAAGACCTTTTCATGGTAACACCTATTTACTTTGCCTTATCTGATTCATCATTCCCAGCATATCTACCACCGGCCAGACTTCTTTTAGCTTCCCGTTTTCGAAGTGATAAATGTCCGCACCCTTAATAACCACTTCGTTTCCCGAGGCAGGCATCCCCATAAATTCACCCTGTTGTTTTCCGGTCAATGTCCAACGGCAGCCAATCTTATCACCTTCCGAGATCAGCTCATCAACGGTGATTTTCACACCAGGAAAGCCGTTCGCACACATTTGCAGGAACATGTGATGTCCTTCAAAACCTGAAGGGAAATTTGGTGGGGCCCCATGATCAATGAAATCTTCTGCAACCAGCTCCTTCTCAACATCATAATTCCAGTTCCCCCATACTTCAAGCAGATATCTTCTTGCCAGGTTTTTGTTATCCTCATTGGTCACCGCATCCTCACCACTTTGAACTTGAGTTTTGTCCGGAATGGAAGGCTTAGGCACCGGTTCCTCACCGGAATTAGGAATGACCCCAAGCTGTTGTAACATGCCCATCATATCGATGTAAATCCACTGCTCCTTTATTTTACCATCTTCGAAATGATAAATGGTAATACCGTTGGCCGAGAAGGATTTTCCGGTGGCCGGTGTCCCCTGAAATGCTGCTTTATGCGTGCCGGAGGCCACCCAACGGCCAATGGCCCGGTTGCCTTCCACCACAATTTCTCCCCAGTGTTCTTCAAGGTCAGGAAAAGCAGTATAGACCTCATTGAGGAGGTTTGTGTGGGCATCCCAATCGAGCGGTTCGGGACTCGATACATGATTAGTTATGGCGTCTTTTGCGAAGTACTTATCACGGGCAGCCATGTATGCATCGCGGCCTGTTGCAGCCGCTTCAGCCATTTCAAGGGTGATTTTCTTGACTTCTTGTTTTGAGCTCGTTTCCTCCATATTTGTGCTTTTATCTGCAATTACCGGGTGTGCTGATGATCCCAGAAAAACAATTGCAGTAATTATTCCTGTAATTCGAATCCATTGTTTTAAGTAATACATAGCTTTAGGTTTTAGTTATTTAATCGATTGCATTTTCCATTTATCCTATTTCTGCTTTTTAGCCTCCAGTAAAGTAAACCCGGGCGATTGCTTCAGCGGCTTCACTTTTGAATAGGGAAAGCCGGCTTCTTTAAGCCATCCCTTCACTTCCTCCACATCATAAGCACGTCCGTTGGCAAAAAGAAAGAGGTTCCAGCCTATAAGGGAAGCCACCGATCGGGTAAATTTTGAGCCGGAGAGGTTGTCAAACTGATCCAAAATTCCAATGGTGCCTTTCTCGGTAGTGGAATCAGCTATTTTTTGAAAAAGATCCTTGTTTTCCTCCGGGCTGAAGCCATGAATGATGTTACCCAGGAATGCCAGGTCGTACCCTCTGGGAAGTTCACCTTTTATGAAATCCCCTTCTACGGTGTCTATCCGATCAGCTACATCGGTTTCTTGTTCCAGCGTTTCTTTCGCATTTTCAATACCTATCGGCCAATCGAGAACGGTGGCTTTTAATTGGGAATGCTTCCTGCACATCTCCACGCAATACAATCCGTGGCTGCCACCAATGTCCAACATCCGGGTGGCACCTTTGGGCAATTTCAGTTTTTTGGTTACCTCTTTCACCGTTCCGCTTGCCAGCCATCGCATGGAAACCTGGTAGCTCTTTCCAAATTCGCCTCCCCTCACAGCATCATACCCGATAACGCCTTCTTCCGATGCTTCGCGCAATGCCTTTTTTGTCCCCTTGATATTGCGTAAGGTTTGCTCCTTGAAGAAAGGGGTCATTTCGTGGAAGGTATCTATGGGAACCGTCTTTTTGGCATATTTGGTGAGCATATATTGGCCGTTTTTCCGTTCGACATAGCCAAGCGGCTCCAATGCATTCAGCAGATTTTCCAGGGCACGCTCTTTCGTGCCTGTTTTGTGGGCTAATTCCGAAAGCGCTGCGGGCCCTTCATTCATTTTCCTGAACAAGTCCACTTGCCCGGCACCTATAAATGCGGCCGTTGTAAAAGACCCAATACCAAGGTCAAGCAACGGACCTGGTACTAATCCGGCTTTGATGATCTGTCGTTCGATGAAATTTGGTCGTAAAGGCATAAGTCAGTGTTTTTAGGTTGTGCTGTTGGATTATTTTCAGGTTTCTTTTTGCGAAACCACCAGCGACATTCCCGGCTGTTGTAGTTGATGCAGCTTGGTGGAACTAAAGCCCACCTGCTCCAGCCAATCTTTGACGTCTTCGTATTCATAAGCCCGGCCACCGGCAAAAAGGAAAAGGTTGAAACCGGCAAGGGCTGCAACGGTGCGCCCAAATTTCGATCCCTTGATACCGGCAAACTGGCCCTGGATGGCGATCATGGCGCTGGCATTGGTGGCCTGGGCCAGCTTGCCAAAGAGCTGCTGATTGCCTTCCGGCCCGATGCCGTGGATGATGTTGCCCAGAAAGACAAAGTCGTTACCGCCAGGGAGGCCTTCCTCCATAAAGTCCCGCTCCACCAGCTCTATGCGGTCGGCCACGTCAGGATTTTCTTTCAGCGTTTTTTCGGCTTCCTCCAGGCCGATCTTCCAATCGATCACCCGGCCTTTCAACTGGGGTATTTCCGGCAAAATTTGACGGTGTACAATCCATGACTTCCACCCACGTCCATCATCATTTTGGCGTCTTGCGGCAGCTTGATCTTTTTCACAATATCATCCACCATGCTGGAAGCGAGCCACCGCATTGACACCTGATAACCGCGGCCCACTTCGCCCGACTTCACATGTTCCCAGCCATACACACCTTCTTCAGGCGCCTCGATAATGCCGCGCCCGGCTTCCGGAATGGTCTTAGCCGCCTGGTGCTTCCAGTAGGGCGCCATGGTTCCGAGGATGTCGATGGATAGGTTGCGGCCTATTTTCGAGAGGGAATATTTGTCGTTTTTTTCTTTGACATATCCCATCGGTTCCAGCACTTGTAAGAGATGCTCCACGCCTCGCTGGGAGGCTCCCATTTTTTCGGCAAGGGTTGCCGCATCGGCTGGGCCCTCGTTCAGGTGTCTGAAAAATCCCGTTTCCATAGCACCGATCATGGCGTAGAGTTGAAACAGGGGCACACCCATGTCAATCATGATACCCGGCACCATGCCGGAGTTGATGGCAAACCACTCGAGCAAGTTCGATTTTAGTGGCATAGCTTCAGTCTTGGTGCATATAAAATCTAACAATTTTACATCGGAAAACCAAAAGGCCATATCTCAGGTGGAATTATCTTCATTCATTCCACCTTGGGATCTATAAAGTAAATAGGGGCGTCAAATCCAAAACTAAAAGGAGTCCATCCGAACGACTCCCTGTTCTTCACCGCAGCAACAAATGATGCGAGTGTAATTCAAAAAGCCGAAAATGAACTTAACAAACCACTTGACGAGAGGCTAATGCACATCAACGGGTTGCTTGCCCCGGGAGAATGCAATTACAACCCAGGTTATGATTGGCACTTTATTCCTGGTGAATGGGATTTGGTAGAGGCTTCCATTGAATGGTGTGATGCTTTTCCCGCCAATCCCGATAGTACTGGTTTGGATAGGGTTTGTCCATGGTCATCAAGGATTTATGAGAAACAGTAAAATGAAAATGTTAATAATTCAATAGCAAGCTGACTCTGAAAACCCAGACTACTCATATTTAAGTATTGGGCGATACCTTAAACCAAAGAACCCCAAATCCACCAAAAACCTGGATGGTAGAATAACAAATCCGGGTAGAAAGAACTGCAATCTTGACTAAATGAGTTAATTTGGATAAGTTTATATCTGAACTGGGCCTGTTTTTTGAAAAGCTGCTCAAGGGAGAATATTTACCAGAAGTGCCTTAAAGCCATGTTTGATTAAAATAACGGTTTGCGAAAGATCTTTTCTGTAGGCAGTGGTCATCGTAACAGTATCTAATATAAATCGATGATCAGGATGCGTTTGGGATGCTCGGGATCCAGAACGTTTACATTTGCACTCATAAGCAATAGAAGGTTGATGGTTCAGCACAAATATCCCGTCCTGAGCGGTTTCCATCAAGAGTGCACTTTGACGTGAGGGTGGCTGCTTGCCAGACACTTATGAAAAATAACTTTCGCGCTCATTCTGCGTTTTTTCTATAAAGTGCTGATTAACATGCTTATTCGACACCTTCTCTTGATGTTCACCTTCAGCTGCAGTTCGCTGGCCTTCACCCAATATAATAGCATTGGCCGGCATGCCGCTGCCGCCCCCGAATCCCTGCAGCGTGACCTCCCCCGCCTGGTGGCC
>CAYNDN010000285.1:5922-6692 GCA_964395075.1 uncultured Lentimicrobiaceae bacterium
CGGGGCTGAGCGGCGGCCAGGTGCAGCGCCTGCTGCTGGCCCGAGCGCTCTACCGGCGGCCACGGCTGCTGTTCATGGACGAAGCCACCAGCCATCTGGACGCCGACACCGAGCGACGCATCAACCGGCACATCGGCGATATCCTGCAGCGCCGGCGCGGCATCTGTTTCGATTACTCCCAGCTTTACACCGAAATGTGCAGGCTGGCCGGGCTGGAATGCTACTCCGTTTCCGGCTACTCCCGCCAGGGGCTCGGCAGCCTGCCGGAACTGGCCCAGCCCAACCACGCCTGGAATGCCGTACGGCTGGGCGGAAAATGGCAGCTGCTGGACGCTACCTGGGGCAGCATCGACGGGCAGGATGAGCTGATGGCAAAATACAATACCGATTATTTCCTCACTCCGCCCCGCCTTTTCCTGCTCAACCACCTGCCGGCCATTCCCATGTGGCAACTGACAGCCTGCCCCATCGGCCCGGAACAATTTGTCCGGCCCGCCGAATCCCTGCTGGCCATCATCGACAGCACCGCCGCCTGCGGTTTTGCCTACCGCGATAGCATTCAGGAGTTTTCCCGACTTCCGGATGCCGAAGCTTTGCTCTGGAAGGCAAAGGCCACCTACCGTTTCTTACCCACCAAAGAAAATCAGAGAGCCCTTGCCCAGGCGCTGGCCGACTACGCCGTGCACCTCTCCAAAAGTGCAGACAAACTACAACAGCCGGACAGCCTGAGCGCCTACACGGAAGTGCAGGCCCGGGCCATCAGTTACTGC
>CAYNDN010000286.1:0-5953 GCA_964395075.1 uncultured Lentimicrobiaceae bacterium
GTGTTATGCCTTCAGGACGCCTGAAAAATATTTCGATTGCCTGGTGGATGCCGGATTTGATGTTTTCAGCCTGGCCAATAACCATATTTTTGATTTTGGCAAACCAGGAGTCGATCGCACTCTTAAATTGATAGATTCAAATAATTTACACGCAGCCGGATTGCTTTTCAGGCCACAAACTGTTTTTGATAGCAGGGGCATTACTTTCGGATTTTGTGCTTTTTCGCCAAACAACGGAACCACCCGGATAAACGATTATGAAGCTGCTGAAGAAATAATCAATCATCTTGATAAAATAGCTGACATAGTAATCGTATCATTTCATGGAGGTGCCGAGGGCAGAAAATACCAGCACGTAAACCGTGAAAAAGAAATATTTTACGGTGAAGATCGTGGGAATGTTTATGAGTTTGCCCGGATTGCCATTGATGCCGGTGCTGATGTGGTTTTTGGCCATGGACCTCATGTAAGCAGAGCCATCGACATATACAACGACAGGCTGATAGCCTATAGCCTGGGTAATTTCTGCACCTATAAACGCATGAACATTTCAGGCCCGAATGGCGTTGCACCCATCTTAAAAGTATTTACTGAAAGAAACGGGAAATTCGTAAAAGCCAGAATTATTCCTATTGTCCAATACGAAAACCAGGGACCAGAAATTGACCCGGAAAAGCGGGCTGTTAAAATTATCCAGGAATTGGTAAAGATGGATTTTCCGGAGTCTGATCTTAAAATTGATAATGATGGACTTGTTACCAAAAATAGCTCAGAGTAGAAAAAACGCTATTCAAATGGCTTTTAATTTACCATTACAATCGTTTTAATTACCATGTTACCACCTGAAAAACTATATTATACAATTGGAGAAGTTGCTAAAATGCTAGATGTTAGCACATCGCAGGTGCGTTTTTGGGAAAAGGAATTTGACATTATAAAACCCGCAAAAAACAAAAAGGGCAACAGGCTTTTCAGGCCTGAAGACGTTAAAAATCTACACACCATTTTTCACCTGGTAAAAGAACGCGGGTTTACCCTTGACGGTGCAAGAAAAAAACTTGACCAAAATAAAGAAGACACAATAGATAAAGCCGAAGTGGTGAGGTCGCTTAAAAAAATTAAGTCTTTCCTGGAAGACCTAAAAAATAATTTATGAATCCTGTAAATATTCACAACATGAAACTAAAAGGGAAAAAGTTTATCCAACTTCTTGAAAATGATTTTGAAGACCTGGAATTATGGTACCCTGTTCTTTTCCTGCGTGGTGAAGGTGCTACAGTTGATCTGGTAGCCAAAGAAAAGGATACCCTCTATCACGGAAAATATGGCGTACCGGCCAAATCGGATTTTGGTTTTGATGATGTTAAAGTGACTGATTATGATGGAATTCTTGTACCCGGTGGCTGGGCACCTGACAAACTCAGACGATATCCGGAAGCAATCGAATTAGTAAAGTATATGGATGCCCAACAAAAACCCATAGGCCTGATATGTCATGCCGGATGGGTATTAATTTCGGCAAAAATCCTTGATGGGAAAACCGTTACATCAACGCCCGGAATAAAAGATGATATGACAAATGCCGGAGCAAAATGGATTGATAAAGCCGTGGTTATTGATGGCCATCTTGTATCGAGCCGTCGGCCGCCCGATCTGCCTTTTTATATGCTGGCTTTTCTGAAAGTAGCTGAGTGCCTTTGAGCTACTTTCGTTTTTCGATCATAAGTTTTGTTATTATCCCGTAAAGTTGTTCCTTTTTAATTGGTTTTGCAATATAATCATCGCAGCCTGCTTCAAGGGCTTTTTCGCGATCCTGAAGCATGGCATAAGCAGTTTGAGCAATAATAACAACATCCGTGTTAAACTTCCTGATTGCTCGCGTTGCTTCATACCCACCCATTTCAGGCATACGAATATCCATGAGCACTAAATCGATTTCCGGATTTTCACGTATAATTTTTATGGCATCATTTCCATTATCAACCTGAAAAATCTGATTACTTATCGGCCTCAAAATAGATTTTAAGAAGTACTGCGAAAACTCTGTATCCTCAGCAATGAGAATATTTAGCTTCAGATCAATGGGCTGCTTTTTTATTTCAGGCACCTTACTATCATTTTTATTTACCTCGTCATCAGGGAGTAGGAAGGGGATGGTGAAATAAAATGTTGACCCTTGGCCCAATGCTGATTGCAACCAAATTTTGCCGCCAAGCATTTCGATGTATGCTTTAGAAATTGCAAGTCCCAACCCGGCTCCCTCATAAGTCCTTGTCAGTGTTTTCTCAGCCTGTACAAACCGCTCAAATACCTGCTTAACATTTTCAGAGGCTATGCCAATCCCCGTATCTTCTACAAAAAACTCCAAATATGCTTCATCATCAATTGATTTACAGGTATATCCATACACAACACTTCCTTTATTGGTATATTTTAAGGCATTTTTTACAAGGTTAGTCAATACGGCATACAACTTTTCGGGATCGGTAATGGTATGCGGGTTTTCTATTTTTGGATCAGTTTTAAATTTAAAATCAAGCCCCCTAAGTTTCGCTTCAGGCAAAAAGAATTGATAAAGTGTTTGCATCTGCTCATCAACGTTTGTTTTATGTTTGGAAATCTCCATCTGCCCGGCTTCAATTTTCGAGATATTGATCAGATCGTTGATGATGTTTAGCATCCGTTGACCACTCTTCTCAATGATTTCGACATATTGTTTTTGTTGAGCAGATGAAAGTTCGGAATCGTTGAGCAATTGGGCAAAACCCAGTATACCATTCATCGGTGTTCTGATCTCGTGACTCATATTGGCTAAAAAAGCTGTTTTTAATTTATCTGATTCCTCGGCTTTTTCTTTTGCTTTTTCGAGTTCCACATTAATACGATGCAGATTCTGGTTTCCTGTTTCCAGTTCTTCATTCAGTACCGCATATTCTTCATTGGCTTTCTGAAGTTCGCGTTCAACATTTTTAAGCTCGGTAATGTCGCGGCAATATGCCATATACTCATTATCAGATAGCTTTACCGCCTCCACCAATACGTCAATAATTTTACCGTTTTTACATTGAAACTTCAAAGCATCAGAACTTGCATACCCATGCTTTTTAACCACCTTAAAATGCTTAACCCCAAGCTGCACAGATGATTCAGGTAATATCTCCGGGATTGACATCGCCAGCAATTCTTCGGTTGTATATCCCAACATTTTGCCTGAGGCAGGATTAGAAAAAGTATAATTACCATTCGCATCTGCAATAAACAGCGGCGTTGGCGATGACTCCACATAGGTCCTGAAGCGCCGTTCACTTTCTTTTAATGCTTTCTCAGCCGCTTTTCTTGCAGTAATATCTGTTAACGATCCGGCGACTGCAACAGTTTTACCATCCTTAACAACCGGTATTTCCCTTACTTCTACCCAAACTTTCAGGCCATTTTTATGCACCAGTTCAAGTTCGTAAGGTGATTGAACTTCTCCGGTTTCTATGGATTTCAAGGTATTTGCCAGCCCTTCTTTATTAACCGGGTGATCGGATGTGAGATCAGTCCAGTTAATGCGGGCCTCCTCAGGAGTATAGCCAAGAATGGATTCAATTTGTGGGCTGAGGTATGTTAATAAATGATCCGGAGTATGAGAATAGAAAACATTGGTGCTGTTTTCCACTATGTTTTTAAGGGTGAATTCGCGCTCCTTAAGAGCATCTTCGGCAAGCTTCCGGTCATTAATATTCGTTAGAAAACATAAAACCGCATCCTGGTTATCCCAAACGATTTTTGTGGCATTCAGATGTACCCAAAGCATGATGTTGTTACCAAAAAGCACCCTGAAATCATAAGGAGGTATTTGTTCGCCCTTAAGTCGTTTCAGGTTATTTTCAAGAACCATCTTTCTGTCGTCCGGATGAATGAAATCCTGAAAGTCAAGATGTGCAATTTTCTCATGAGCCATACCCAGCATTTTTTCAAATGTTGGGTTTACATAAACGAATTTCCCGTTTTGCACAATAAAAATACCTTCCAGTGAATTGTTAACGACCATCCGGTATTTAGTTTCGCTTTCCTTTAATGCTGTTTCATGCTTTTTCAGGGGGTCAATATCCATCAATGATAATATGCCGGCAGGTTTTCCATTAAAATCTGTTGCCGCAGCTGACAGAAAAACCCATTTCTCCTTTCCGGTTTTGGTTACCAACTTTATCTCATATTGGGATTCAACCGGTTTTTTCTGAAGCCTTGCATTACCTCTTTCTTTTACAAGTTTTTCAAAGTCAGGATGGACAATTTTCCAATAATTCATCCCAACCAGCTCTGTAACTTTATATCCGGTTATTTCTTCGGATGCTTTATTTGCATACACCCAATCATTGCCCTGATATATTAAAACTGCAATTGGCATAGACTCCGAAAGGCTTCTAAACTTCTCTTCACTCTCCCTTAGGTTTCGCTCAATATTTTTTCGTTCAGTAATATCCTGAATAACCCCTGAAACCATCCTGGGATTTCCGTTATTGCCCCTGATCAGTTCTGCTTTCGATTGTATTGTTACTACCTTTTTGGAGTTTTTCGGAATGATATCAAATTCAAGGTTGTAAGGTTTATCTGCTTCAATTAGGTCGATCAAAGCCTGATGCACCCTTTCTCGCTCCGGAATACAACTTTCCACTTCTTGGGTGGTAAAAAATTTTGAATCCGGATCAAACCCATATAATCTTTTGGCTTCTTCCGACCCCCAAAACTCTTGTGTTTTTATATTATATTCCCAATTGCCAACCCTGCCAATTTTTTGTGCTGTTCGATATCTCTGGAGGTTTATTTTATTTTCACCCTCCAGTTTCTTTATATCCTCGATAACCCTGGTAACACCCAGAACCTCAAGCAAGTTGCCATAATCATCCCTTATTGGCGATAAAATGACTTCCGACCAATAGGTTGACCCATCCTTGGTTTTCTGCTTAAGTTCAACGCGGGGATAGCTTTTTTGCAGCCGGCCATTGCTTTCATCCTTCCGAATTTTATCAAGAATATTTCTTGCTTTTTCAGCTGAAGGCTGATCTAGAGTATCCATCAGGTTCATTTTCATCAACTCTGACGGGGTATAGCCAATTGCCCTAACCACAGATGGGCTAACAAAACTATACTGCCCGTTCATTCGCATTGTAAAGATGACATCTTCAGAATTATCGGCAAGCAGCTTATATTTTTTTTCACTAAGGGTGAGGGAATGCAAAGTTCGGGTCAGTTCCTTGTTTAAAGCCTGATATTCATAATTTTTCTGTTCCAGTGTTTGCCCCGCCAATTCTAACTGCTCATTTTTTGTGTAGATATCGTATTCCGAAATTCGCAGTTTATCCATATTGTATTTCTGCCGGAGGAATGTTTTGATTTGAGCCAAAAGCAAATTGTTGGGTATCGGTGAGGTAAGATAACCATCAGCACCAAGCTCCAGACCTTTGGTGAGGTCTTCAGCACTTTTTTGCTGTCCGGAAATCATGATCACAAAAACACTTTCTGTTTTTTTATTCTTTTTGATTTCAGTTAATACCTCTATTCCATTCATTACGGGCATTACAACATCAAGCAGTATGAGATCAGGCACATGCTTCAATGCCATTTCCAATCCCTCACTACCGTTTTCGGCAGTAATTACCTTGTATCCTTTCTTTTGAAACAAAGCCTGCCTGAGCATGCGAAGTTCAAAATTGTCGTCGATAATCAGTATAAGTGGAATTGTATTGTTCTCCATTTTTATTAGCCCATTAATTTCTTGTAAGTTCACCACAATATTAAATACCTGTAATAGCAATTCCCAAATGTACTGCAAAAATAAGTCATACTCAACTTGGATAAGCAAAAACTAAAAAGGTTTTTACAATTTCAAAAAGTTTGTAACAGTTTTTGGCTTGTTCAAGTTGGGGTATTGCCAAAAATTATTTTACATTTGAAAAGTCAAGACATT
>CAYNDN010000286.1:5963-6692 GCA_964395075.1 uncultured Lentimicrobiaceae bacterium
TTATTGAGTTTTACGTTTGCCTTCAATGGCATAAAATATTTGGTAAAAACCCAACATAACTTTTGGATACACATTGTTGCTGCTATTGGTGTTATTATTGCCGGTTTTTATTTTAATATTTCAACCATCGAGTGGGTAATGATTTGCCTGACCATCGGGGGTGTTTTAACTGCAGAGGCCCTCAACTCGGCCATAGAACTTATTGTTGATAAAATCTCACCCGAATTTAATAAAACCGCTGGCCTGATTAAAGATGTTGCGGCGGGTGCAGTATTGATTTTCGCCCTTGCTGCGGCCATAATCGGCGCATTGATATTTATACCAAAAATCTTTGGATAATGATACATTTGCAATCGTATAATCAATTTAAAATTTCATGAAGATTATTGCAGAAAGCGGATCCACCAAAACCGATTGGGTTGTTATCAATCAAAACAACGTTCTGCTTAATATTTCCACAGCAGGATTCAATCCAACCTATTATCCTGCGGCAACGCTTGAAACCGGCATCAAGGAAGTAACACCGACTTTGCTGGCATCAAAGGTAAAACAGATATACTTTTATGGTGCAGGATGTTCGTCACAGGCTTCCAAAACGTTGGTACTCGAAATATTCAGGAAATACTTTAAAAAATCAAATATAGAAATTCAACACGATTTATTTGGGGCGGCAAGGGCACTGTTCGGTAAATCTTCTGGTATCGCCTCTATTCTGGGAACCGGATCGAG
>CAYNDN010000287.1:0-4309 GCA_964395075.1 uncultured Lentimicrobiaceae bacterium
GTAACAGTCCAAACTTAATGTATTCCGCTAATAGGAAAAACCCCCTTTTTGAGAGTCTGTCCTATTCACAAATATCAATGATTACTTTCTAAATCAAAGAAATTCAATAGCCCCGTCATTTATGGCGGGGGTATTTAAATGTTCTCTTTATTAATAGGCAAAAACCAGAAAAATGAAGTTTAAATGTTAGGAACTACTGCAAATTTTGTGGAAGATCTTACAGAAAAACACACATAAAGCTGGCAGTCCGCAGTCGGCAGTCTGCAGTGGTTATGCCTTTTAGAAGACCTTTTTAATAAAAACTCCATAGATTTTTTTAGCTACCCATTTTTCCACAATCACTGCCCAACTTGGACAAGCCAAAATCAAAAAAGGAGAAACATGTGAACCATTTAGCATGTTTTGGCTTACCCAAGTTGGGTGTTAGGATCATTCTTCGGTAAACAATTTGCTTTTCTCAACCTTGTCAACTGCCTCTCCATTTGAGAGGGTGCGGGAAACGGCGCGGTAGGGGCCTGTAATCACTTCATCCTGGTCATTAACACCGCTGAGTATCTGGATATACGTATTGTCCTGGATGCCTGATTTTACGGCAACCATATTGGCGACACCATCTTTATAGAGGAAAACATATTCATTAATTTCCTGAACTTCATCCTCATCATCTTCGCTGTTGCGGTCCATACTAATGCGTTTTCCAACGGTTTTTCCGGTGCTGTCGGCGCGGGTGGTTACTGCCTGGATGGGAACAGTTACCACATTGTATTCGGTTTTGGTTTGAATATCCACAGTGGTTGACATGCCCGGCCTGAATGGCGAGTAGGATGGATTGCTTTCGGGGATAAGGTCTTCATAAGAAGTTTTGAGTAGTTGTATTTTAACCTCAAAATTGGTCACCTGGTCGGTGCTAACGCCGGTTACATCAGCCGAAGTAGCGATCTCGGTTACAACACCTTTGAACTTTCTGTTAAGGTAGGCATCTACTTCTATGAGTGCCGTATCGTTGAGTTCCACACGAACGATGTCGTTTTCGTTTACCTGAACCACAGCTTCCATGGCATTGAGGTTGGCGATACGCATTAGTTCGGTACCTGCCGAAAACTGTGACGCTCCGGCTACGCGTTCACCTTTTTCAACGATGAGTCTGGAAACGGTTCCATCGGCTGGAGCATAGATAGCTGTTTTGGTAAGGTTTTCACGGGCTTCGCGCAGAGAAGCTTCGGCACTGGCAACCTGGAATTCGGCAG
Source organism: uncultured Lentimicrobiaceae bacterium (assembly GCA_964395075.1). GTDB lineage: Bacteria > Bacteroidota > Bacteroidia > Bacteroidales > 4484-276 > SABY01. Next base: position 1,248 of record CAYNDN010000287.1, read on the forward strand.
CTTTCACGGTTTCTTCTGCGGCCTGAACTTCAGCCTTTGCCACTTCAAATTGCGACAAGGATGCATCATAGTCAGCTTCAGAAATTACATCCTGATCATACAGTTTTTTATTGCGTTCAAAGGTTAGCTTCGCATTATTAAACTGTGCTTTTACCTGGACCAGCCGTGCCCGTGAGTTAGCCAGGTTTGCTTTTTGCGATTGCAGACTGGCCTCTGTACGCTCGTAGTTCGACTGGTAAATTTCCGGGTCAATTTTTGCCAAAAGGTCGCCTTCTTTCACCTCATCGCCTTCTTTTACATTCAGTTCCACAACCTCTCCCGAAATGTATGGTGTAATGTTCACCTCTTTTGCAGGCTGTATGCGGCCATTGGCCGAAACAGTTTCAATAATGGTGCGGAGTTCGGCCAGTTCAGTACTCACCTTTGTTGATTTTTGAGGCCCGATGGCACCTTTGTTTTTCATCACGGCCAGCACGATCAAAACAGCCAGCACGACGAGAACGATTATAATGATGGTTTTTTTCTTCATTTCAGCAGATGTATAATTTATGAACCTGGTTAACTAGGATTCAAAAGTAGTAAGTTTTTATTATCAATAGACTCATCGATGTTGAAATTCACATCTTTTCATAATCTTTCTTTAAACAAATTCAGCCGGTAGATTTTCCTGCCGGCTGAAAGTTGCAAACTTTTTAAAATGGCTTTTAATAGTCCAGTGTAAGTGGTTTCCCCTGGTAAAAATCAAGGATTTTGGTTTTGAAGATGTAGTCGTATCGCGCCCTGATCAATTCTGATTCAGCCGAGGTAACCTGGCTTTTCGCGATGTTGTAATCCACCGAATTGGCCATGCCTACGTTGAATTTTTGTTCGGTATATCGGAAGGATTCTTCGAAAGATTCCAGTGACCGGTTGGTGGCAAGGTAACTTTTGTATGCAGCCATGGCATCGTTATAGGCCTGTTCGATTTCCTTGCGCAGGGTATTTTTGGTAAGTTCGAAATTGAATTCTGCATTTTGCGCATTTATTTTTGCCCTGCTGATGCTGGATGACACCTGGTAGCCATTAAAAATGGGAATGCTCAGGTTGAGGCCCATGTACCGGTTTTGGTTGTTATTAAACTGATCGCCGAAAGGCATAATATCACTGTTAGGATCAAGTAAATCCACAAGCTGATTATTGGAGTAGTTTGTGCCCCAACCGCCAAATAGCGACAGGGTAGGGCTACGCATTCCCTTGGCCATAGCAACGCTTTTATATGAACTTTCAACGCCAAGCTCCGCACTTTTAATTTCAGGCAGGGTGATGAGTGCATTCTGGTAAACCTGATTTACAGGATCCAGTGCTGCTTCAAGGCCTTCGGGAATATCGGGTATGACAATGTCAAAATCAGTATTGCCCGGAAAATCAAGGATTTGCAGCAGGTCGAGATAAGCAAGGCTCAGCGAATTTTCAAAAGTTACAATATTGAGCTCCTCACGTGCACCCTGGGCTTCTATTTCAAGCAGGCTTCCCCTGGCAAGGGTTCCGGCATCCACCATTTTCTCTGTTCGTGCAATTTGCAGCTTAGTGGATTCCAGTTGTTCACGGGAAGCGCGCAACTGTTCTTTGTTGAATAAAATCGACAGGTATGCCTGTGTCAGCATCAGTGAGATGTCGTCTTTCATTTTATCGGCATCGTGCTGGCTGGCCAGGAAATCGATTTTATCCTTTTTAATTGCGTTTTGTTTTTGTAAACCATTGAAAATGGTTAAATTGGCATCAACAACCGAATTGCCCTACTGTGTTTCCTTGTCCTCATAATCGTAGGTGGACTGATCAAGGGTACGGCCCCAGCCGTATGAATAGCGGGTGCTTGCATTTAAGTCAGGCAACAGGCTCAATTTGCTTTCCAGCAAATTCACTTCATAGGTTTCGATGTTGAGCTCGCTCTGCTTAATCTGGATGTTGTTTTCGATGGCGTAATTGATGCAATCCTCGAGGCTCCACACTGTGGGCAATTCCTGTGCTTTGGCCAGGTTGAATGCACTGCTGATCAGCAGAATTAAAACAAAGGTAATTGTGCTGATCGCCGGTTTATTTTTCTTCATATCGATTTGTTGTTTACTGATTTCTTGTTTCATTCATGCAAAAATAGTTTTATCTCGCGTTGTGGGCGCTGTTTTATCTAAAAACATGCCATCTTTATAAAGCGCACAAAATCAAAGCTTCCGGGTGGGTTGTGCGTAATGGTAAAATATTTTGTGTTCAGATAAATACAGGCCTTGTTCGATATTGGACAAGAAGACGGTTTCTTTGATCACTATTGCATCTGAAATATGCCACATCAACGCCGGAAAACTCTGACAGGGTTAGAAAAGCTGTAAGAGCAAAATATCCAATTCCCATTCTCACATTCCATTGGAAAACCGTAATTTTACGCCTTCAAAAAATCGTTTACAATGAAACATCTCAACTTCTTTCTTTCCATGGCTTTTCTGTTGATCGTAATGTCAGCAGTTGCCCAGCACGACCATTCAAAATGCGGCCACAAAATGGGTTTCGATCGATCGCTGATCAGCGATACGCTTGATGCCATCAGCTACGAAATTCATCTCACCGAGGTGAATACCAACAATCAAACCATTGAGGCCAATACAAAAGTATTGCTGGCTTCTAAAATCGACGGGGTCAACCAAATTACCCTTGAACTCCTTGATCTGACGGTAGATCAGGTTTTGGTAAATGGAACAAACAATGAATTTAACCAGGAAAATCCCTTTTTGTATATCCCGCTTTCCAATCCAATCAATACCGGAGATGAAGTTGAGGTAGAAGTATTTTACCAGGGCTCACCCTTCCACGAAGGCTGGGGTGGTTTCCACTGGAGTGGTGATTATGCCTTTAACCTCGGCGTGGGCTTCGAATCCGATCCGCACAACCTGGGCAAGGCATGGTTCCCCTGTATCGATGATTTTCACGATCGGGCATTTTATGAAGTTTATGTAACCGCCGAAAATCCCAAAAAAGGAGTTTGTGGCGGAACTTTAATGGAAGTGATCGACAATGGCAATGGAACCTCAACC
>CAYNDN010000287.1:4319-6680 GCA_964395075.1 uncultured Lentimicrobiaceae bacterium
GGAAATTACATAACGAAATACCGACTTACCTGGCATCAGTGGCCGTGGGCGAATATGAAGAAGTTTCGTGGTCGTTTACTTCCATGAGCGGCGATGAAATCCCCATCAATATTTTTGTAAGGCCTGCAGATACGGCCAAAGTAGAAGGCTCTTTTGCTACGCTGGTTGATGTTTTGGATGCATTTGAAAGCAGTTTCGGGCCTTATGCATGGGAACGCGTGGGCTATGTGGGAACTGCCATTGGGGCGATGGAACATGCCACAAATATTGCTTACCCCAATTTCAGTATCAACGGAAACCTGGCTTACGAATCATTGATGGCGCATGAGCTGTCGCACATGTATTTTGGCGACCTGGTTACCTGCGCCTCTGCCGAAGACATGTGGCTCAATGAGGGCTGGGCTGTATTTTGTGAGGCCCACTACCGAGAAATCTTATATGGCTATGATGCCTACCATGCCAATATGTACGACCGCCACCGCGATGTGCTCCACACAGGCCACGTTACCGATGGTGGATACTATGCGGTTTCGGGCATTCCAACAGAAATCACATACGGAAATACTGTTTATCAAAAAGGAGCATTGATGGTGCATACTTTACGCAATTATATGGGCGACGACCTGTTTTTCCCGGCAGTGAAAGCTTATGTGCAGGAATTTTACAACAATTATGCTTCCTCAATGGATCTGCGTGATTTTCTGTCATCCCATTCCGGAGTGGACCTCAACGGTTTTTTCGACGCCTGGATTTTCACACCGGGATTCCCTGAATATTCTGTGGATTCATTCAATGTGGTGCCAAACAGAAACAACTTTGACGTAACTGTTTTTGCCAAACAAAAGCACAAAGGCCCCGGCGAGCTGGGCAATGATATCCGGGTTGAAGTTACTTTTATGGATGAAGCCTGGAATCAGGAAACTTTTGTGATGGAATATTCCGGTGAAACCGGGCAGCAGACTTTTACCACATCCATCAACCCGGAGATTGTGATGATGGATATCAACGATAAAGTATGCGATGCTACCACCGACCGAATAATAACGCCTTCTGGACCTTTCAACAATAGTTTTTCAACAGAATTGTATTGCTCGCTCGGGGCTGAAGAATTCCCTGCAGATGATTCTGCTTTTATCCGCATTACCCATCGTTGGGTAGCTCCCGATCCCATTAAAAATCCAATTCCAGGAATTACCATTTCTGATTATCACCATTGGCGGATTGACGGAATTTTACCTGATGGTTTGCAATTAAATGGAAAATTAAACTACAGCGCCAATGGAAACCTTGATGGCGGCATCCTCACTGATCCAAACGATTCAATCGGGATTTTGTATCGCCCCAATCGTCTGGCCGACTGGCAACCCATCGAAGCATCCAGGATCGGATCGTTTTATGTAGGTTTTTTCAACCTGCCTGAAATGTCATTGGGGGAATACACTTTGGCGGTTTGGGACGATGTATTTGTTGGTATCGAAGATGATCTGGCTCCGGTGGTTTCAGAAGGCCGGGAAGTGAAAATGTTCCCGAATCCTGCCGGTGATGAAATTTCAATTATCCTTGGCCAGAGAAATGCCACCAACATCCAGGTTTTTGATAGCAACGGAAATCTTGTGGATGAAATGAGTAATCAGCAAAAATTGAAAGGCCTGCGGTATGATTCATCCAAACTTGAAAATGGGACTTACATTTTCAAATTTATGGATCAGAATGGCCGTGAAATTGAAAGCCACAAAATTGTAATCAATTGAAGGGTAAATGAAAAATAATCGAATATGCATCCTTATGTTGAAGGTCTTAAACTAAAATTGCAGGAAAAAGCAAATCCCGAAAATGCCGCCGCTAAAAAAGCTTACATGCGCAACCTGTTTGAGCATTTCGGGTTAACAGCTCCGGAGCTTAAACTTGTATTTCGGGAATATATTAAGGATAATGGCCTGCCTGAAGCTGAGGAGATGCGCACAATAACGCGCGAACTCTGGCAGCAGCCCCAAAGAGAGTTTCAGCATGTTGGGATCATGATTCTGGAAAAACACCAAAAGCAAAGTGAATCCGATTTCATCAGCTTGTACGAATTTATGATCACCACAAAATCGTGGTGGGATACGGTGGATGGGATTGCATCGTGGTTGGTAGGGCCGCATTTTAAAAAATTCCCGAAACAAATTCCGGTTTATACCGAAAAATGGATGGCATCGGGAAATTTTTGGCTGCAGCGAACAGCCTTGCTTTTTCAGCTCAAATACAAAAAAGATACGGATACTGGTTTATTATTCAATCTCATCGAAAGGCTGGCCCATGAGGATGAATTTTTTATCCGCAAAGCCATTGGCTGGATTTTGCGGGAGTATTCCAAAACCG
>CAYNDN010000288.1:0-6647 GCA_964395075.1 uncultured Lentimicrobiaceae bacterium
TTTTCCATTGTGAGGTAAACCTGCTTCATCCATCAAAGCATTGATCTGATCGATTGCGGCACCATCAAAAATGGGTGTTGCATAATTTTTGCCTAATTTTTTGCCGGCCCAGCCAAGCACCGTTTCGTAGATCTGTCCGAGGTTCATCCTCGAAGGTACACCAAGCGGATTCAGTACGATGTCAACCGGGGTGCCGTCCTTAAGAAACGGCATATCTTCTTCGCGAACAATTCTGGCAACAATACCTTTGTTACCGTGACGTCCGGCCATTTTATCACCTACTTTCAGCTTACGCTTTTTGGCAACATAAACCTTTGCCATCTTCACAATGCCGTTAGGCAGGTCATCTCCAACTGTAGCAACAAATTTTTTGCGATTGAAAATACCAAGCACCTCCTTATATTTAATCACATAGTTGTTGATCAATTCACCAATAAGCGCATTTTTTTCCTTATCAGTAGTCCATTTGTTTGGATTCACCGTAAGGTAGTCGATGCCCAGCAACATTTTTTGTGTGAACTTGGCTTTTTTCGGAACAATTTCATCTTTGAAGTTGTTGAAAACACCTTGAGAAACTTTACCGCTAACCAAAACCATCAGCTTATCAACAAGCTTATTTTTAAGGGCGGTTGATTCTTTTTTAAATTCCTTTTCGAGTTCGGTGATATCGTCTTTTTCTTTTCCTTTTGTTCGTCTGTCGCGAATGATTCTTGAGAAAAGTTTTTTCTCGATTACTACACCTTGCATTGATGGAGGTGCTTTCAGGGAGGCATCTTTCACATCACCTGCCTTATCACCAAAAATAGCCCTGAGGAGTTTTTCTTCAGGCGTAGGATCAGACTCTCCTTTTGGTGTAATTTTACCTATAAGGATATCACCTTCTGTAACTTCGGCACCAATTCGGATCAGTCCGTTTTCGTCCAAATCTTTTGTAGCTTCTGATGAAACATTTGGAATATCGTTGGTTAATTCTTCCACACCACGTTTGGTGTCGCGAACTTCGAGCACAAATTCCTCGATATGCACGGAAGTGAAAACGTCATCTTTCACCACTTTTTCGGAAAGTACAATCGCATCCTCGAAGTTATAACCTTTCCAGGGCATGAAAGCTACCATGAGGTTACGTCCAAGTGCAAGTTCACCATCACGGGTTGCATAACCTTCGCAAAGTGGTTGTCCTTTTTCAACCTTCTGACCCTTTTTAACGATTGGCCTCAGGTTGATGGATGTATTTTGGTTAGTGCGCTGGAATTTGGTGAGTCTGTATGTTTTCTTGTCGTCTTCGAAACTTACCAGTTTTTCATTTTCGTGACGTGTGTAGTGAATAATGATTTCATTGGCATCAACGTATTCAACAATTCCATCGCCTTCAGCCTGGATAAGAACTCTTGAGTCGCGGGCTACAGCACCCTCAATACCGGTGCCGACAATTGGGGCTTCAGCTTTGAGCAATGGTACGGCCTGACGCATCATGTTCGACCCCATCAAAGCACGGTTGGCATCGTCATGCTCAAGAAATGGAATCAGCGATGCAGCTACTGAAGCGATTTGGTTTGGTGCCATATCGATAAAGTCAACTTTTTCGCGCTCTTCAATTGGGTAGTCGGCCTGGAATCTAACTTTTACTTTATCGCGAACAAATTCGCCATTATCATTCAGCAGTGAGTTTGCCTGAGCAATAATTTTATTTTCTTCCTCCTCAGCACTCAGGTAGGTTTCTTCTTCACTGATCTGCACAATGCCATTATCAACGCGCTTGTATGGAGTTTCAATAAATCCAAGTTTATTGATTTTTGCAAATACACAAAGTGACGAGATCAAACCAATGTTCGGACCTTCAGGTGTTTCGATTGTACACAAACGACCATAGTGTGTGTAGTGAACGTCACGTACTTCAAAACCTGCACGCTCTCTTGACAAACCTCCGGGACCCAGTGCGGAAACACGTCTTTTATGGGTTAGCTCCGACAGAGGGTTGGTCTGATCCATGAATTGTGACAACTGATTGGTACCAAAAAAAGAGTTGATTACCGAAGAAAGGGTTTTGGCATTGATCAGGTCGGTTGGGGTAAATACTTCGTTGTCCCTAACATTCATTCTTTCGCGAATTGTACGGGCCATCCTGGCCAACCCCACTCCAAATTGTGAATAAAGCTGCTCACCAACTGTCCGCACGCGTCGGTTGCTAAGGTGGTCGATGTCATCTACTTCACGTTTGGCATTCACCATCTCGATCAGGTATTTGATAATCGAAATGATGTCGTCCTTGGTGAGTACCTTGGTATCCATAGGTACATCAAGGTGTAGTTTCTTATTGATCCTGTAACGACCCACATCGCCAAGGTCATATCTTTTGTCAGAAAAGAATAACTTTTCGATGATCCCACGTGCGGTTTCCTCGTCGGGAGGCTCGGCGTTACGCAACTGACGATAGATAAATTCAACAGCCTCTTTTTCTGTGTTGGTGGTATCTTTCTGTAGTGTGTTGAAGATGATTGAGTAGTCGATACTGTCAGCTTCATCTTTGTGTACCAGCACTGTTTCAACACCGGATTCAATAATCTGGTCGATGTGAGTTGCTTCCAAAACAGTTTCGCGGTCGATGATTACTTCAGTTCTTTCGATGGATACAACTTCACCTGTATCTTCGTCAACAAAGTCTTCGATCCACGATCTTACAACACGAGCAGCAAGGCGGCTGCCAATACATTTTTTCAGGTTGGTTTTAGTGGCTTTAACCTCCTGAGCAAGGTCAAATATTTCAAGGATGTCTTTATCTCCTTCATAACCAATAGCTCGCAACAAAGTGGTAACCGGCAGTTTTTTCTTTCTGTCGATATATGCATACATCACCTGGTTAATATCTGTTGTAAATTCCATCCAGGAACCTTTGAAGGGAATAATCCTGGCAGAGAAAAGTTGCTGTCCATTGGCATGATAACTGGTGCCAAAGAATGCGCCTGGTGAACGGTGAAGCTGCGAAACCACAACACGTTCGGCACCATTTACAACAAAAGTGCCCTTCGGTGTCATGTAGGGTATTTGTCCGAGGTAAACATCCTGTATATTCGTTTCGAAGTCTTCGTGTTCGGGGTCGGTACAATAGAGCTTCAATTTTGCCTTCAGTGGAACACTGTAGGTTAATCCCCTTTCGATACATTCCTCAATAGAATACCTGGGTGGATCAATAAAATAATCGAGGAACTCAAGTACAAAATTATTTCTTGCATCCGTAATCGGGAAGTTTTCACTGAAAACCTTGTAAAGTCCCTCATTTATTCGGTTCTCAGGGTTTGTTTCCAATTGAAAAAAGTCCTGGAAGGATTTTAACTGGATGTCGAGGAAATCAGGATATTCTGATTTAATTTTTGTTCGTGAGAAACTTATTCTTTCAGCAAATTCCTTAGCCAATGTTGTAAAATTTTGATTATGAATAAGATGATAAAAAATGAGAACGTGGTTCTCTAATACAAAGAAATATAGACTCTGTACAGCTAAACTGACAGAAGTCTATATTTCTTATGGTTTAATTATATGAAAGTTACTTTACTTCCACTTCTGCACCTGCTTCTTCAAGTTGAGATTTGAGTGCTTCGGCTTCGTCTTTCGATATGCCTTCTTTGATAGCTTTCGGTGCTGAGTCAACAAGTGCTTTGGCTTCTTTCAGTCCAAGGCTGGTAAGTTCTTTAACGAGCTTTACAACGGCCAGTTTCGATTGACCAGGAGCTTTGATGATCACATCAAATTCTGTTTGCTCTTCTTCGCCACCGTCTTCGCCGCCACCGGCTGCCGGTCCAGCCACAGCTACTGCTGCTGCTGCGGGTTCAATACCGTACTCTTCTTTTAAGATTTCAGCAAGTTCGTTAACTTCCTTTACTGTCAGGCCTACTAACTGCTCTGCAAATGCTTTTAAATCTGCCATTTTATTATCTGTTTTAATGATTGTTCTTAAAAAATGAAATTGTTAATTATGCTTCTTCTTTCTCTGAAAGTGTTTTTAGTATTCCTGTCAAGGTCTGACCTCCAGACTGGAGAGCAGAAACAACGTTCTTGGCAGGTGACTGAAGCAGTGCGATTACATCGGCGATCAACTCGTTCTTCGACTTGATATTTTCGAGAATATCAAGTTGGTTTTCACCAATGTAAGTTGATTCTTCAACAAAAGCACCTTTCAGCAACGGCTTTTCCGATTTGAATTTTTTGCGAAATTCTTTGATCAGTTTTGCCGGGGCGTTACCAACTTCTGTAAACATCACAGAAGTGTGGCCTTTGAGAATATCAAAAAGTTCCTCAAAATCTTTGTCAGATTTTTCCATGGCTTTTTTGAGCAGTGCATTTTTAACAACCATCAGTTGGATGTCTTTGCTAAAACACATACGTCTCAAGTTGCTGGTGGATTCAGAGTTAAGGTTCTCAATATTTGTAATATAAAAATTGGGATTTTCTCTGAGTTTTTCTGACAATGTTTCTATCGCTTGATTTTTTTCCTCTCTGGTCATATTACAATCTCCTCATTTTATGCGCTGATAGATTTTGGATCGATTTGTATTCCCGGGCTCATCGTACTCGACATAAAAATGCTTCTTACGTAAGTGCCCTTGGCTGCTGCGGGTTTTAACTTTATGATGGTTGTAAGGAGTTCTTTTGCATTGTCCAAAATTTTGTTTTGATCAAATGAACTTTTAGCAACAGAGGCGTGTATAATCCCTGTTTTATCCACTTTAAAGTCAATTTTACCTGCTTTTACATCATCAACAGCTTTTTTGATATCCATGGTAACCGTGCCTGTTTTGGGGTTTGGCATAAGTCCTCTTGGTCCGAGAATCCTACCCAAAGGCCCAACCTTTGGCATTACGTTCGGTGTTGTAATAACAACATCGATATCAGTCCAGCCGCCTTTGATTTTTTCAACATATTCGTCCAGGCCAACGTGGTCGGCACCGGCAGCTTTAGCTTCTTCTTCTTTGTCAGGCGAACACAAAACCAATACGCGTACAACTTTTCCTGTACCGTGAGGTAATGTAACCGAACCCCTGACCATCTGGTTAGCTTTTCTGGGGTCAACGCCCAATCGAACATCAAGGTCTATTGAGGAATCAAACTTGGTACTAGTGATATCCTTAACAGTCTTTACTGCATCCACCAGAGTATAGCTAGCATTTTTATCGAATTTCGCTAAAGCTTCTTTGCGTTTTTTAGTCAATTTTCCCATTTGCGAATCCTGTTTTAATTTAAACAAATGCCTAAACAGCTATTAGTTCTGTCCAAACGGAGGTGTGCCTTTAACAGTTAAGCCCATACTTCTGGCAGTTCCTGCAACCATGCGCATTGCTGATTCAACCGTAAAACAGTTGAGGTCTTTCATTTTACCTTCAGCAATGTCTTTTACCTGATCCCAGGTTACTGCCGCCACTTTCTTTCTGTTTGGTTCCGGCGACCCTTTTTTCTGTTTGGAAGCTTCTAACAGTTGTACTGCAACTGGCGGAGATTTGATTATAAATTCAAAGGATTTGTCTTTAAAAACAGTAATGATCACAGGAAGCACCTTACCGGCTTGTTCCTGAGTACGACCATTGAACTGCTTGCAAAACTCCATAATATTCACACCCTTGGCACCCAATGCAGGTCCAACTGGCGGAGATGGATTTGCAGCTCCTCCTTTGATCTGTAATTTAATTAATCCGCTAACTTCTTTTGCCATTTTTATTAATACTTGAATTTAAGTTACCACAACAGTAATATACCATTGCGGAAGATTCGAAGTTACTCTTTTTCAACCTGCATAAAACCGAGTTCAAGTGGTGTTTTTCTACCGAAGATTTTAACCATCACCTTCAATTTTTTCTTCTCTTCGTTTATTTCTTCGATAACACCGCTAAAACTGTTAAAAGGTCCATCAGTTACGGTAACCGTTTCACCCACGATGAATGGAACATTCACCTCTTCGCCCTGTTCGGCAAGTTCATCAACTTTTCCGAGGATACGTTTTACTTCCGATTCGCGCATTGGGTCGGGTTCGCCACGCGTTCCCAAAAAACCAATTACGTCTGGTACGTTTTGAATAATGTGCGGGATTTCGCCCACGAGGGCGGCTTCCATCAAAACATAGCCAGGGAAATAGTTGCGTTCCTTACTGATTTTTTTGCCTTTTCTTACCTGGTAAACCTTTTCGGTAGGAATGAGCACCTGAGAAATATAGTCCTGAAGTTCAAGGCGGTTTATCTCACTTTCGATATACTCCTTAACCTTCTTTTCCTTACCACTAATCGCTCTAACAACATACCATTTTTTCTCTTGATTACTCATGCAGATTAGCAAATTTGTTAAGTTGAAAAAAGAATAAATAGTGCCTGGCACAGCTCATTTAGAGCCAGGTATAGAAACCTTTAAGCAAGCTGCTAAAAGAAATATCCATCAGATAAACCACAAAAGCGATTATAAGGGAAGCAATGGATACAACAATAGCACTGCTCTGGAGTTCTTTCCAGGTTGGCCAGGAAACTTTATGTAACAGCTCGTCGTAGCTTTCCTTGGCGTAATTAAACAATTTGAATTTTGCCATAGGTTTTTAAATATCTTAATTTGCACGGGTGGTAGGAATCGAACCCACAGCCTACGGTTTTGGAGACCGTCGCTCTACCAATTGA
>CAYNDN010000289.1:0-6637 GCA_964395075.1 uncultured Lentimicrobiaceae bacterium
AGATGAAAAGGGTTTTGAGGTTGGTGCTGATGGAGAAATCGAGCTTAAAAATGTAAAAGTAGAAGGTTCAAACCTCCACAGGATGAATTCGCTTGTGGTGAATTTTGATGTGAAAATGCAGGATGACGTTGTCCATCTTCATGAGGTTAAAATAAGTAGCAAAGGAATCAACATTAACATGGAAGGTACATCCGGGCTTGGCGACACGCTGAAATTGGATACGCATCTTTTTCTTGATGGCATTGATCTGAATTCCCTGAAAAATTATGTTCCGGATGAGTATCTTGCCGATTTGGGAAATAATCTCCCAGGCAACATCGACCCCATAAATATCGGGGTAAATCTTAAATATTTTGAAGATGCCGCTGATATTGAAAAGTTTTATCTGAAAAGTGATGGTCTGGTCCTGGAACTTGCCGGAAATTTCCTGATTAAAGATACCATCTCAATTGATGCATCAGTTGAAGGCAGGGAAATCAATTTCAATACATTGAAGCAGTATATTCCATCCAAAATCTTGAACGAATATGGAATTGAAGAGCTTGGGGGCAATTTGAAATTTTCAGCATCGGTTAACGGTGATTATGCGGATTCCACCATCATGCCTTCGCTTGTAGCGGATATCAATCTACAAAATGTAAGCATGATTTCAAAGGATTATCCAAAAATTGACACCCTGAATTTTTCCGGAGTAATTTCAAATCCCAACCTTAATCAACCGGAAATCACATCAATTAGCATTTCAGCATTAAACATCAAAACGCCAAAAAGTAATGTAGAGCTTATGGGTGATTTTGAAGGTATAGAAAAAATCAAATATGACATCCAGACTTCTGCGCAAATTCATTTGGAAGAATTTCAGGATTTCATTCCTGATAGCCTTGCCAAAAACCTGACAGGCGATATTAACATGGAATTATCGACCTCAGGAGTTATGCCTGATTCCATTACAGATGAGTTTACCGATTATGTTTTGAATCGCAGCAAACTATCGCTGACCATGAAAGATGTATCCGGAATTTTTATGGATTCTTTACAGATTGATGATTTTGGTGTGGGCTTAAATTTTGCACCTGTAACTTCCGGCGAAAAAAACATCCAGGTTAAAAACCTGAAGCTGAATGCTGAAAGTATGAACCTGGATTTAAGTAACGGGAAATTTCAGATGTTCCTGTTGGGAGAGATAGCTGACCTTTCACAATTGGCGGCAAATATCAGTGGCTTTAACGTTCAGCAGGGTTCCAATGTGATTTCCGGTAACGTAAATATTCAAAATATGGAAATGCCGGAATATGATCTTGATTTGAATATCCACCTCAATTTACCTGAATTGATGCCTTTTATGCCCGATAGCCTGATTAACAGCATATCTGGCAGGGTAAGCCTGAATGTACAGAGCGCCGGCATCATAAATCCTGATTCGATTGATGCTCAGCTTTATCCCATCATTTTCGAAAACAGCCGGTTTAAACTATCATGCAGCAATGTTTCCGTAGCATTCCCTGATTCAATGATGAACGTGGAGAAAGTGACTGCCGGAATACAAATGGAAAATGATGAGCTCGTTGTAAATAAATTATCGGCATCCTATAATGGGCTTAATCTCTCGGCAGATTCTACCATAGTCAGGAATATCTATAAAGCAGTATTGCTGAATAAGCCGGAGGAGTTGTACGTAAACACCCATTTGCATTTGGGGGATATCAATTTTAACGACTTTAAGGAAATGATCCCGTTGGAATATGATGATGTGGTTGAAGCAGAAGTGCCTGAACCGGAACCTGCCAAACAGACTGATGAAGAACCACAAAACTGGAGTATGCTGGTGCATGGTTCTTTTTCGGCAAACAGCCTTTCCATGGATAGCATAAAAATGTATGGTTACCAGTTCAATAAGGTTTTGCTGGAGGATATTTCTGCAAACTTCAAAGTAACAGACAGTGCTTATATCATCGATCAATTGAAGTTTAATGCCTTCGAAGGGGCCATGAACAACTCTTTCTTTTATCGTGTTAGGGCGGATGGAACACAAACCGTGTCTTCGCGTCATAATGTAAAAGATATCGACATTCGTATGATGCTCAGAGATTTGGATAACCTGGAACTGGATTCGATGATCACCTGGCAAAATATTAGTGGACGGCTTTCGTCGGAACTGAACATGTTTTATCCACTTGATTCAACAATGATCGAAAAAATGCTGATCAGTGGTGATATCGTTCTGGAAGACGGTGGGGTATTTGATTATGCACCTGCACAGGAAATGTCAACCTTGCCCGGATTAAAAGATTTGGATGATATTCAATTCAAAACTTTGAGAAGCAGTATTTTTATGTTCAAAAACAAAATATGGATTCCGCGCACAAATATCGTGAGCAATGCACTGGATATTGCGGCGTTTGGTATGTTCGATATGAATTATGATTACGATTATCGTTTTGAGATTCATCTGAGTGATGTCATATTTGGAAAATCAAAAAGACGAACCCGTAAACAGGATGCCAAAGGCGAGGAAGTAAATGAGGAAACATTGAAGAAAAGCTCCCGTAAGATTCGCTATGCTGATGTTGACGGCGAAACAAAAATGGGTTTGGATTCAAAAGAATCACGAGAGCAGATGATGAACAGGATCAGGACACAGGAAAGAATGCTTAACTTTATCTTTTTACCGGAAAACATCCATTATAATACCGATGTTGAGGAAAAGAAATAATTTTGCACCAAAGAATTTAATAACAATAAAAACCAAGAAAAATGAAAACGCTAAAATCAATTGTTGCAGGATTGCTCATCGTATTTGTTCCCATCATGTATTCGGGCTGTACCGATGATGGTGATGATGAAAGTTGCGAGCAGCAGGATATGAACGAAATCCTCACCTGTGATGGCGAAACCAACGTTGAAGTATGTTGTGTGTCCGGAGCATCTTGTGTGTACGAATTTAATGGGCAGGAGTACCCTGATACCAATGATGGTTTGAATGATTTGGCAGATGCGCTGGGGTGCAGCTATAAAAGCATTGAAGCGCAGGAATCGGAGAAAGCGTTGATCATCAAAAAACTTATCGAATTAAGGGAAAAGGCAAAGAAGGCTTCTTATTAATCCGGTTTTATTCACCAGAACCAGCTGCTTTTTTTCATACGTTTGAGCTTCTTGTTCAGATCCTTGATGCCAGGGTCCAGGGCAATAATTTCGCCCGCTCCGTTTAACAGCACCATGGTAGGGATGCGTTTTATGTTGTAGGTTTTGGCGGCCTGGCTTTTCCAGCCTTTCATATCGCCCACGTTTATCAGTTCGCCAATTTTGTCCTTTTGTATGCTGTTTTCCCAGGCCATTTGGTTCCTGTCTAAAGAAACACAAACGATCTCAAATCCTGTTTCACCATCTTCAAACGTTTCAGCCTGATACTTGTCATGAATTTCAAGAAGATCAGGGGCCTTCTTGCGGCACGGTGCGCACCAGGATGCCCAGAAATTTAGCAATACAACTTTTCCTTCCAGTTGTGAAAGATCAAAGTCATTGCCTTCTATAGTCGGCATGTTAATTTCAGGCGCTTTATCGCCCACAAAAATGCCATCCAGGTTTGGCTTCTTTTGTGCATAAATCCCGATGAATAGAAATAGCAGCAAGGTCTGCACAGCTCCCTTTAAAATTATGGACCTGTTTTGTATCTTTTCTGATTGAGGTTTCATTTTTGCTTTATGGTTATGGATTGCGCAAGTTTACAATTATTGTACCGTCATTAAGCAAATAATATTCAATTCTGTTCAATACACCTCAAGCTCAAAGTATTTTCCCATCAGTTCATCCTCATACAGACCAACCCAAACACCGGCTTCAAAGTATTCGTTGATATGCGACCAGGTTTTTTTGTAGGTAGTGAGGCCATTGTCAATTTTAATTTCATTTTGTTCGCCAAAAGTGCAATATACTCCCAGGCAATTCATCATTTCCTGTTTCATGATTTCATAGATATCTTCCGGTGATTCATCATAATCACCCTCCATAATTGTGCAGGTATAGGTTCGCGTTCCTCATGATGATTCCCGAAGAATGCAGCGGGTGCCTTCAATCAGGTAGGTTTTAGGCTGCCAGTCCACAAAAAGGCTGTCTTCTGCAACAAAGAGCACATCTTCCTGCAATGTTTCAAAATAACTTTCCTGGTGCGATGTGATGATTTCGAGCAGATTATAGCAAATTTGGGTTATCATTTCCCCGTCATCGGCGTCGGAATCCTGCGCTATTAATGGTTGATAAAAGACGGAAACCAGAATCAGTGGAAGCAAAAGTTTTTTCATGATTTTTTTTATTTCAAATTTTAACTGAAATCAAAAATAATCTAAAAATTATTTGGCGGTTATGATTTTGATTGTACTTTTGTGAGCGATTACTCACTTTCCTTTTTGAAAGGACAGTGAGTAAAACAAAAAAGAATAAATCAAGTGACCGAAAAACAGGAAAAAATAATCAGCGCAGCACTGCAATTGTTTGCAAAGGAAGGGTTTCATGCAACTTCCACAAGCAAGGTGGCCAAGGCAGCAGGGGTCTCCGAAGGTTTGATTTTCAGGCATTTTGGAAACAAAGATGGCCTGCTGAAAGCAATTCTGGATGAAGGTGAGCGCAGGTTTAAATCGCTCATGGCTGATATCGTGCTAGAAACAAATCCCGAAGAGGTGATCAGGAAAACCATTACGATGACATCAAAAATTGATAAGGCCGATTACGATTTTTGGAAACTGCAATTTAAACTGAAATGGGAGCTGGAAGTAAGCGGCGACGAAAAAATGGAACCGCTGAAAATGGCGTTAACAAACGCATTCCAGAAGTTGAACTACAATGAAGCGCTGCTCGAAGCTACCTTGCTCCTGCTTTTTATCGACGGGCTTGGCTCTGCTGTTCTCAAAGGTTCAACCATCGATCCCGATGAGATGATCGGATTTTTATTGAAAAAATATAATCTCTAAAATTTTTTTTGTTCAATGAAAAAAGTAAGTACTCACATAATTTTTGTTAAAATCTAAATCCATTTAATTATGACAACAATTGATAAATCAAAACCCGTATTGGTGACCGGCGCTACAGGATTTGTGGCCGGCTGGCTTGTAAAAAGATTGCTCGACGAAGGCATCACAGTACATGCTGCAGTGAGAAATCCCGATAACAAAGAAAAAGTAGCCCATTTGGATGCAGTTGCAAAAAATGCGAAAGGCAGCATCAAATATTTCAAATCCGACCTGCTCACCGAAGGCTCCTACGCAAAAGCCATGGAAGGATGCGAGTTGGTATTTCACACAGCATCTCCTTTTATTACTGATGTAAAAGATCCGCAGCGTGACTTGATTGACCCGGCAGTGAAAGGAACCGCAAATGTGCTGGAAACGGCCAACAAAGTTAAAACTGTAAAACGTGTGGTTCTCACAAGTTCATGCGCCGCAATCTATACCGATGCCATTGAATGCAGCAAAGTTCCGGGAGGAAAACTAACTGAGGAAGTTTGGAATGAAACAGCCTCAATAAAATATCAGCCCTATTCTTATTCCAAAACCCTGGCTGAGAAAAAGGGATGGGAAATTGCCGGAAAGCAGGATCGCTGGGATTTGGTGACCATCAACCCGAGTTTTGTAATGGGGCCACCACTCAATGTAAAAGCCAATACTTCCGAAAGTTTCAACATCCTGAAACAAATGGGCGACGGCACTTTCAAATCCGGTGCACCTAAAATGGGTATCGGACTTGTTGATGTTCGTGATGTTGCCGATGCACACATGCAGGCCGGATTTACACCGGAGGCCAAGGGCAGATACATTACTTCAGCGCATGACACCAACTTCTACGAAATGGCCATGGCGCTGCAGGATAAATTCGGAAAAGATTATCCATTGCCCAAAAAGGCTCTTCCAAAATGGTTACTCATGCTAATAGGTCCGATGGCAAACAAACTATTCACCCGCAAATTCATCAAAAACAACATCAATGTTGAATTCCGCGCCGATAACTCAAAAATCAAAAAAGAGCTGGGCATCAGTTTCAGGCCGATGAAAGAATCCATGGAAGATGCTTTCCAGGTGTTGGTTGATAACAAGGTTTTTTAATCAACATCAACATTAGGTTATAAACCTCTTCAAAGCATGAAAAGAAAACTTAAAATGGTTTTAAGCATAATAATTTTGGTTGTGGTTTTGGCTGTGATTTCTACCGCATTATTTCTAAACCTCTCTCCTCAATTCGGTGCATCCAAAAGTGAAATTCGCAGCGAAGCAATACTCAGTTCGCCAAATTTTAAAGATGGAAGTTTCCTGAACATTTCGCCTACCAAGGTGATGTTAGATTTTAAGCTCAGTTCCATGGCCGAATTTTTCAGGACTGGCGACAAGGTTCCCGATATCCCGATACCTGTGGAAAAAATCTGGCCGGATGCATTGAATAATTTTGGTGATTCATTGACACGCATCACCTGGTTTGGGCATTCTACGCTGCTCATCGAAACGATGGGAAAAACTATCCTGGTAGATCCGATGTTGGGCAACGTGCCATCACCGGTTTCATGGGCCGGCACAAAAAGATTCAACCCTGATTTACCTGTTCGCGTCGAAGACCTGCCACAAATTGATGTAGTTCTTATTTCTCATGATCATTA
>CAYNDN010000290.1:0-437 GCA_964395075.1 uncultured Lentimicrobiaceae bacterium
TTTAAAGACTCCCTGGTAAGTGTAGAAATTGGAGCTTTAATGATGTTGTAATCACGAAAACCGATCTGCTTTAGCGGGTCTTTTACACATCCTGCGCGTTCGATGTTTTTTTCTGTGAAACTGTCAATATCAATGATGATTGTACCACCCTGTTTAATCCATTTTAAATTGGCTTTTAGGGCGGCCGGATTCATGGCGACAAGCACATCAGCGTAGTCACCCGGTGTGTTCACTTCTGAATGTCCGAAATGTACCTGGAAACCGGATACCCCTCCAACAGTGCCTTGGGGAGCCCGGATTTCAGCTGGATAATCCGGAAATGTGGCTAAATCGTTTCCCAGGAGAGCTGAAGTGTCAGAGAAGAGCGTTCCGGTTAGTTGCATACCATCACCGGAGTCACCTGAAAAACGGATGACAACCTCTTCTAATTCCTTGAT
>CAYNDN010000290.1:447-4696 GCA_964395075.1 uncultured Lentimicrobiaceae bacterium
TTTTTTCTTTGTTATCCGTCATTATATTGACTTTGTTTTTTAGGCAGCAAATGTACATACATTTATTTGTTTGGTGCCAATACCGAATACCGAAAAAAAATTTAGAATTTATTAACTATCAATATTACAGATAGTTAATAATTGAAATTGAAATCATTATAAATAGCCGGAAAGTGTTGGATTTGTGTGAGTTAGAAAATGTAATTTATGGGTGGTAAATTATCAGTTACTGATAAATTGATTGGCAAACTTTTAGTTATCCGCCAAAGTTGATTTTTATGAAAACAACTTCAGGTTTATTCCCGATTCGGACACGCGGCCCCCATGAACCTGCTCCTGATGAAACGTAAAAATGTGATTTACCTAAGAGTTTATATCCCCAGCTTAATTTAAAAACACGTTTTGTGATGGCTTGCAGTGGCCACATCTGGCCATGATGTGTATGTCCTGAAACCTGTAAATCAATACCTTCTTTTTCTGCTTCAGCAAGGGCTACCGGCTGATGATCCATTAAAATTACAGGCATTTTTTTGTCAACTCCTGCAAGTACTTCTGAAAGTGTTTTTCTTGGTTTATTAAAAAATGCACCTGTGCTTACATCTTCCCGGCCGCTTACAAAAAACTTTTCTTCAATTTTTATGGATTCATCCCTGAGAAAACGGATTCCAAATTCCGACAGGTAATCAACCGCCGGTTCAACGCCACCAATGTATTCATGGTTTCCGGTTACCGCAAATACTCCATATTTTGGATTCAATTTCCGAAATACAGGCCCCAGATCTTTTTTGATCACTGGTTCAAGTTCTTCATCAACCAGGTCGCCGGGAAACAGCACTAAATCCGGGTTCAGGCCATTGATGGACGATATTATCCGAAGCAATGATTTTTGACCAATAACATGACCCAGATGAATATCGGAGGCAAAGGCAATGGTTAGCGTTTTAAGAGCAGGGGGCGATTTGTCGATGAAAAGTTCGATTTTTCTGGTGCGGGGTTTAACCGCATTTAAATAACCATAAATAATTAAACCCAAAATAGTCAGCGATGTAACCGTGAACAGTGCCGTGTTTATGATTATTAGGTTATCAGAAATTGCCGCATCTGATTGCGGGAAAAACGAAGTAATCAGCCCGACAAAATCGATTAAAAGCAGTGCCAGGATTGCGTAAAGCATGGCTGCAAACCATAACCCACCTATAGTTGCCAGGGCATCTGATAATTGCATAGGCAGCCATTTTCCGAGTATCCTGGCGATGGGATAAGAAAAAACCATAACCAGAAAAAAGCCAAGAAAAATTTGTTCACCAATTCCCGAAGCAAAATGGCGCAAAGCATCAATTGCACTTGAATAGATGTAGAAATTTAATGACCCATAGAGCAGAAAAAAAACAGTGAGGAAAATTGCTAACCTGAAACCTTTCATAACATCAATTTCGAGCAGAAACAGCAAAGCCTCCGAAATGTTGTCCGGAGGCTTTGAACCTGAGATAACTTTAACTTACACACTAAAATTTCTCATCATATTTTGTCCAGATGAAATCGCCGAGTTTCCAGGCTTTGTCCACCACCTTTGTTCCCCATTTGTTGGTATAATCGTTGAGGAACTTCCGGGTTTCTTCGGGCATTTTCGGATCATACATTTCAAGTGCCTGATTTTCGATTTCGGCCTGTTCATCAAAAAGTTGTTGTTGCCAGGGATTCCAAACGGCATCAATATCGCGGCTCATTTCGCCCCAGCGCTGAGCTGTTAATGTTCCCAGCCTGTTGAAAGCCCACCAGGCTGATTCGGTGGTGTATCCAATTGGCCTGCCCGGCGTTTTGTAGGATTCAGGTAAATCGATCACTGAGCAGTAAACCGGGATGTAAATTGATGAAGCCACATTATCCATGGCCAGCCAAACCACGCCACCAATTTCGTTGGGTAACCAGTCGCGGCATTGAATGATGGTGGCATACATGGTGTACCAACGTGCGATTGTACGCTCGCCAAGAAAACGAATATGTCCATCATCGGAAGTATGGTACCACCCACCGCTCACGTCCATAATTTCGAGTTCGTCGTAAGGCATGAACGGATTGGCAAGGGGAGAAATCACCTGTTTTCCGTTTTCATCCGGGGCGGTGATATTTCGCCGCATATCGTAAGGTGTTCCCTGGTAGTAATCCTTAAACACATTCACCAGATCATGCATACTCACTTTTTCATCCGGCTTAACAGAAAAGGGATAGTTTTCTGAGTTGGGATTCAGGTTTAGTGAGGGTGCGAGTAAATCGAAAACCCTCCACTCCCGGCGGCGTGCAGCCACTGAGGTACGGCTGTCAGGAGCATAGGCATAACAAAAACGGAATGGCTCTTCATTCTGATTCCACCATCCACTGTCGATGGCCATTTCAAAAATATTTTCTGAAGCCATAAAATAATCGTTGTTTTTCAGGTCGATTTCTTTGATGGTGCTGGCGTTGGCATTTACTGCCACATGTTCGTCAGGTACGCGTTGTGCCACCCAGATGGAGCCCGTGTTGCCTTTTCCGGGGCCCACAATCTCGAAGTGCCAGACTTCGGTTTTATCGGCGATGGTGAGGCATTCGCCGGCATCGTTCCATCCATATTTTTTGGTGAGTTCACTGGCCATTTCTATGGCTTCGCGGGCTGTGGTGCAGCGCTCCAACATGAGTTTGCAAAGTCGCTGGCAATCTATCAGTCCATTATCGGATTGTAAAACCGACCTTCCGCCAAAGGTGGATTCGCCGATGGCAAGCTGGTGATCGTTTATGCAGGGATATGCTGTGTTCAGGTAGCCGTAAGTTTCTTTAACCTGCGGAATTTCGCCGATTTTGTTGTGCGCATAAGTAGGCATGGCAAAGGTATCGCAGGGAACACGTTTAAACATATCCACTGTTTCGTCTTTCTGATGTTTTGCCGGTTCCACCACATCAACCCAGGACCGGGTGCGGTGACTATCGTCGGTGTGCGAGGTAACCACCGACCCATCGGTAGTGGACAGTTTTCCGCAGGTGATTGTTGTACAACCTTCCGGGACTCCGCCTTCCCAATCAGGGCGATCCTGGCAAATGACGTTGTTTGAAAAGAAAAAAACGAGTATCGCGCTAAACGTAAAATAATATTTTTTCATGATGTAAATAAATTATGGTGTGATTTCGACAAATGTATGATATTTATAAGTGGTTGGATTTTAGATTGAATTTAAATTGAATTTGAATAACCGAAAAAGGCTGTTATTCAAAATGATTTGTACAAAATCACATTACTTTTGGTGGTTAACAAAAACTATAATCATGCACTACAAATTATCTACAATCATTCTACTGGTTGCACTATTTACGGGATGCAGCCAGATTAACGAAAACCGACCAACAACGGACTCTCTTATCCAATTGAATTTTGACAACAATGAAACGGTCACCTATTATGAAGCCATCGAACATTATCAAAAACTGGCCGATCATTACCCGGAAGCTAAACTGCTGAGCTATGGTGTTACAGATGCCGGAAAACCCTTGCATCTTTTCGTTATGTCGAAAGACCGTGATTTTGAACCGGTGAAAGTTAAGGCATCCGGGAAAAGTGTGGTGCTGATCAATAACGGTATTCATCCCGGTGAGCCTGAAGGCATCGATGCCAGTATATGGTTTGCCGATGATGTGCTGAGAAATCATGATAAAATGTTTTCACTGCTGGATAGTTGTGTAGTGTGCATCATTCCTGTTTACAATGTCGGCGGCTGCCTCAACCGGAGTCCGTTTCACCGGTCCGGACAAACAACACCAATCGAATGCGGCTATCGCGGAAATGCTAAACATTTAGACCTGAACCGCGATTTTGTGAAAATGGACACCAAAAATGCAAAAGCCTTCGCTGAAATTTTCAGATCGTGGGACCCGGATTCTTTTTTGGATACGCACACCACCAATGGTTCCGATCATAAATATGTGATCACCTTAATTGAATACCAGCCCGAAGGATTGCCACAGCCACTCAGCGATTTTTATCGCAACGAGTTGGTTCCCTACCTCTACGATTACATGGCTGAAACGCCTTACACTTTAATTCCTTATGTGACCTATATGAATGAATCGCCCAAAGATGGTATTGCCCTCGACCCGCAGCAGCCGCGATTTTCAACCGGTTATGCCGGCCTTTTCAACAGCCTGGGATTTATGACCGAAAACCACATTTACAAACCCTTCCCCGACAGGGTGCGATCGGTTTATCATTTTCTGAACGCCC
>CAYNDN010000290.1:4706-6608 GCA_964395075.1 uncultured Lentimicrobiaceae bacterium
AGCTTTACCAACAACAATACTTCAGAAATTACCCGCCTGCGAAAACTGGCCAATATAAGCACAGCCCAACAAAAAGAATTTACTGCCGAGTGGGAACTGGATACGACAAAATTCCGGATGATTGAATTTAAAGGTTATGAAGGCGAAAGAGGAATAAGTCCGGTGACCGGCCTGGAAAGATTTGGCTATAACCGCGAAAAACCATACGATACTGTGGTTCCATTTTATGATTTTCATTTTGCAAAAATGAAATTATTTGCACCGGAATATTACATTTTGCCATCGGCATGGGAAGAAGTGGTGGAAAGGATGAAAATTAACGGAGTAAAAATGACACCTGTTGCTCATGATACGGTAATTGAAGTGGAGCGGTATTACATTTCGGAGGTGGAATCTTTTCAACGTCAGTACAACTGGCACCGCCCTCACCAAAAGTTTACACTGGAAAGTAAAACAGAAATAGTGCAGTTTTATGCCGGAGACTTTCTGATTCCGGTCAATCAATCAGTCAATCATTACATTGTGCAAATGCTTGAACCCGATGGGCCGGATTCGTTCTTCCGCTGGAACTTTTTTGATCCCTGTTTAGAACGTCGCGAATATTATTCCTCTTATGGCTTTGAAGAAAATGCCCTGAAATATTTAGAAGAAAATCCTGAATTCAGGAAGCAGTTCGAGGAAGCTGTGGCCAATGATCCTGAACTTGCAAAAAACCATCGCACCCAATTGGGCTACATCTATAACAACACCGAGTGGGCCGACAACAGGGTAGGGAGATATCCGGTTTGCCGGATTGTGAAATAGTCCTGGTTTTATTTTTTATACCACCTGGTACAAATTGTGTTTACAATGAAAAAAAGCATAACGAAATCACCATCATCAAAATGGAACGACTGGGTGAGCACCACCAAGGATTTTTTTAATCGGTTTATCCCAAAAAATCAGCAATGGAATTGATCCATCGATGGATTTCATTATAATTTTACATGGACGAAATAAAGGCCTGATTGAAATTAAAAAGGCAATATTTTATCAATTGATTATTCCATGAGAATTGTTATTGGCACATATTTTGAATTTCAGCAATCATATTCAGAAAAACCTAATCAAAATTTCCACAAGATGAAAAACGTTACTTTCCTCATTCTGGCCGGCATAATTGCAATGTTTTCTATCGGCTGCAAAAAAGATAATCCCTCACCCACCCAAAAACAACCCAAAGAAATCCAACTCACCGAAAAAGCCTCCGCAGTTATTCAATCCGGAAATGATTTTGGAATTGATTTATTTAAAGCTGTTACCTTTGATGAACCTGACGTAAACCTAATGCTATCGCCCCTGTCGGCCTCTGTGGCTCTCACCATGCTGCTCAATGGCTGCAACGAAACCACCTACACACAAATCAGCAACATGCTCGGCTATGAAGAGTTGAGTATTGATGAAATAAATGAAGCCTATAATTCGCTGGTTGGCCAACTGCTGGCAGCAGATGAAGAGGTGAATCTGGCTCTTGCCAATGCCATTTGGTACCGACAGGGATTTGAGGTTAATGATAATTTCCTGCAAACCATGGATGCCGGTTTTGATGCAAAAATTGAAGCTCTGGATTTCACTTCACCCTCTGCTTTGGAAACCATCAACCAGTGGGCAAGCGATAACACCAACGGCAAAATCCCTCAAGTTTTAAATGAAATTTCAGGGGAGGCAGTGATGTTCCTGATGAATGCGCTTTATTTCAAAGGGTCATGGTCGCAAAAATTCGACACCGAAAACACTTATGAAGAGCCATTTAATTTTGATGATGGTAGTTCGGCCATGGTACCATTCATGCATGGAGAGATTCTTTCGCGCATGTATGTAGCGGAAGGTTATAAAGTTTTGGAACTCAATTACGGCCGGAAA
>CAYNDN010000291.1:0-786 GCA_964395075.1 uncultured Lentimicrobiaceae bacterium
ATTGTTTGTTAATTATTTAACCCCGCCATAAATGACGGGGCAAAACATATTCCCACTGATTATTTTTTCTCCTATATTTTTCTTGAATTATTGAGGTTAAATTTTTGCGTGCAAAAATTTTCCATTCAAAATTACAATTGCTTTTACTTTGAGGGGGGGGTACGGAAATTCTGAAGGCCTCACGCTTTTGGATTCCGCAGATAGCCTTAAGTTTGAAAATGTTTAGAGTCATAATGGAAAAAAAAATACTTTTGCATCCAATATTCAATCAGACATTTGTTCTTCAATATTATGCTCAGCAGAAGGCACTTACGCATCAAAGCACTCCAGGCACTTTACAGCTATTATTTAAATAACAGCACCGACCTGGCAATCGGCGAGAAAAACATGATCAAGAGCACCTCCCGAATCTATGAGCTGGTAATGTGGCAACTGGGGTTTTTATTCCAGGTCGTAAAATTTGCAGGCCAGCGTCTTGAAGAAAATAAAAAAAAGTTTTACCCCACCGAAGAAGACCTTAACCCAAACACCAAATTTATAAACAACCTCCTGATGGTAAAAATGAAGGAGAACAAAGATTTTATCAGGAAGTGGAATGCCTATTCGGTGAATTGGAGTGATGAATCCGAGATGGTTAGAAAAGTTTATAACGAGTTCAAAGGTACAGAGGTTTATGGCCGTTACATGGCAAAGCCAGGGCAATCGTTTGATGAGGACAGGGAAATCCTGATCAGTCTTTTTAGAAACCATGTGGCATACAAAGACTCTCTGGATTATTTTTATGAG
>CAYNDN010000291.1:796-6564 GCA_964395075.1 uncultured Lentimicrobiaceae bacterium
CACTAATTCATCTAAAATTCAAGATTTCATAAATAACGACCTCGAAATTGCAAATCCCCTGGTTATAAAAATTCTGAATTGGATAAAACCGCTTTTTGATGAATTTACATTGATGCCTTCTCTTTACAACACAGATGGTAAGGCCAATCCTGATGAAGACAAAAAATTTTTAATCGACCTGTATCATAAAACCATATTAAAAGGTAACGAATTTGAACACATCATCGAAACCCGGGCTAAAAACTGGGAAATAAACCGCATTGCTATTATGGATATTATTTTGCTCAAAATGGCTTTGACCGAATTAACACAATTCCAGAGCATTCCGGTTAAAGTTACCATGAATGAATACATAGAGCTATCAAAATATTACAGCACGCCCAAAAGCCGTGTATTCATCAACGGAATTCTTGATAAGTTGATCAATGAAATGAAGGCTGACAATAAAATAGTTAAACGCGGAAGAGGATTAATAGATTAATAATTATAGTGATCTGGCATAATTTTTTAACTCGCTGATAAAATCATTTTTCTTTCTCACCGAAACATCCACTTCATCTCCATTATCAAGTATCACACTACCACCTTTGCCTTTTACATATCGCTGCACATATTTCAGGTTTACCAGGTGCTTGGAATGGATTCGTGAAAAAGCCTGGTCAGTAAGTATTTTTTCAAAGTTGTTCAGCGATTTGGATGCCAGCAGTTTTCTGCCATCTGCAAGAAAAAACTCGGTATATGCATCGCTTGCCTCGAGCCGAACAATATCCCCGATCAATAAAATGTTTAATCCCTCATTGGAGGGTACGATAATTTTTTCCTGCCTGTGCTGCAAATTGTCTTTTAATACGCTTAACCGCGCACTGATGTTGCCTTTCATCTTAACCTCATTGTAGCGGTTAATGGCTTTTCGAAGTTCGGTGTGTTCGATAGGCTTGAGCAAATAATGAACTGCAGAATAATCGAAAGCCCGAACAGCATACTGATCGTGAACTGTTGTAAAAATAACTTCAAAAGACCGGTAATTAACTTTTGACAAAAGATCGAATCCATCGCCATCGGGCATCGAAATATCCAGGAAAATCAGGTCGGGATGGTTTGCATCAATCGACGCTACCCCCTCTGCTACATTGCTCGCTGTGTCGATAATTTCTATACTTGGAAAGTATTTTACAAGTAATCCTTTGAGCGCAACAATATTGGTACGCTCATCATCTATTATGATTGTTTTGGTTAGTTGCTCCATGGTCTTTTATTTGGCTTCTGCACACAAAAGTAGGCATAAACCGCATGCTATTTACCATTGTGTTATAAAAATTAGTTTTTTCAGGCAACTGCTCTAAGATCGACCAATTCAATTATATCTTTGTGCACTAACTCAGGAATACTATGGCAAGAAAAAGAAAAACACCATTACCGGTTTTTGAGCATATCGAAATTACAGATGCCGGATCAGAAGGTAAGGCAGTTGCAAGGGTTGACAACCATGTGATATTTGTCCCTTTTGTGGTTCCGGGTGATGTAATCGATATCCGAATTGTTAAGCGGCGTAAAAAATACCTGGAAGGTAAAATGGTTAAATTACACAAACCATCACCATTACGGATTGAGGCCCGTTGTGAGCATTTCGGGAAATGTGGCGGCTGCAAATGGCAAAACCTGGCGTACTCCGATCAGTTGACATACAAACAAAAACAGGTTACTGATAATTTTGAACGCATCGGAAAACTCTCCATCCCTGAAATACACCCCATCATCGGATCGGAAGACCAATATTTTTATCGTAATAAAATGGAGTTTACCTTTTCGAACCGGCGATGGCTTACAGAAGAAGAGATGAGTGAAGAGGCATCCCTAAATATGAACGGACTGGGTTTTCACCTGCCCGGCATGTTCGACCGCATCATCGACCTTGATAATTGCTACTTGCAGGCTGATCCCTCAAACCAAATAAGGCTGGCATTGAACAACTTCTGCCATGATCAGGGGTTTAGTTATTACGACACCAGAAAACAAGTTGGTTTCCTGAGAAACCTGCTTATCCGAAATGCAACAACCGGCCACCTGATGGTGATCATGGTATTTGGCCAGGACAACAAAGCTGATATTGAAAAAGTGATGGGATTCCTGAAAAATGAATTCCCTCAAATTACATCACTCTTTTATATTTTAAACACGAAAAAGAATGACTCTGTCAATGATCTTGAGCCCCGGCTTTATTATGGGGAGCAATTTATTGTTGAAGTAATGGAGGATTTAAAATACCGTATCGGGCCACTGTCATTTTATCAAACAAACCCTAAACAAGCATACAAACTTTATAAAGTTGCCAGGGAATTTGCCATGCTAACTGGTAATGAAACTGTTTACGACCTGTATTGCGGAGCCGGAACCATTTCAAATTTTGTTGCAAAACAATGTAAAAAAGTCGTTGGCATTGAATATGTGGATGAAGCCATCCGGGATGCTTTTGAAAACTCAAAACTTAATGGCCACTCAAACATAGATTTTGTTGCAGGTGATATGGCAAAGGTTTTGAACACCGGCTTCATTGATCAGTACGGGTATCCTGATGTGGTTATCACCGACCCGCCCAGAGCAGGAATGCATCCAAAAGTGATTGGTCAATTGCTGGAAACTGCGCCCGAAAAAATTGTTTACGTTAGTTGCAATCCGGCAACCCAGGCCAGAGACATTGCGCTACTCAGCGAAAAATATGATTTGATTAAGGTTCAGCCTGTAGATATGTTTCCTCAAACACACCATGTTGAAAATGTTAGTCTGCTATATCTGAAGCATTGATTTTTTTGAGCAGGTCATGGGCAAGACGATCAATATCAATATCCTCACCTTTAACTACCATAACGGCTTGTTGATAGTACTTTTCGCGAACCTTCATGTCCTCCAGTATCCTTTGCATTAGTGCATCGCCATCAAGAAATGTTGTTCTGGGCCGCGGTCGCCTGGCATGTTTCAACCGATCAAATAGTGATTTCGTATCCATCTTTATGTAAACCGAAAACCCGTTGGCATTAATCAAATCCATATTATTATTAAAGCAAGGTGTGCCACCACCGGTTGAAATGATGTAATTATTTAACGAAAACGTCTTCTCCAACATTTCAGTCTCAATTGTCCTGAAAACAGCTTCATCATATTTCCTGAAAAAATCCATGATGCTGATTTTGTAATTTTCCTCAAAAAAATCATCCAGGTCAAGATGCGAAAAACCAATTTTTTGCGATAACAGTTTACCGATGGTTGATTTTCCACTGCCCATATAGCCTACAAGATAAATGTTCATTTTACCGCTTTTGCCCGCAAAAATAGGTATATCCTGATTCTTCCCAAGCTATTACCTCTTGTGTCGGGATTACCAATCAAACCTCACCGGGATTAAAATGAAGCAATTTTGAATGTTACGCATCGTTAGAAACCGTACAAATTTCGAACACAATTTTTTCTACTTTTGCCAATTATTTTATGCTGCCTATGCGATTCAATCGGAACTTACTCATCATAATCATTTTACTGCTTGCTATTGCCGGATGCAATAACAGCGCGGAAAAAAGCAGTACCCTCCCACCAGATATTGTAAACAACCCAAAAAGTGCTGATGGAAAATCGGACACAAAAGGTATCCCTAAAATATCATTCAATAAAACAGAACATGATTTTGGCCGGGTTATCGAGGGGGAGAAAATAACTTATACTTTCAAATTTACCAATACCGGAACCGGGAACCTGATCATCACAAGTGTAAGTTCGAGTTGCGGATGCACGGTTCCTGAATATACAGAAGACCTTGTGAAACCAGGTGAAAAAGGTAACCTCCGAATTACATTCGACAGCAAAAACCGAAAAGGATTCCAGCATAAAACCGTAACGGTTGTTACCAATACACAGCCAAACACTACAAAGCTTAAAATAAAAGCACAGGTTGTTGTACCCGAAAAATTTTAGTATTTCATAACATATAATTTAAAAACATTAAAACATGTTACTCAATTCAATTTTGTTAATGATGCCGCAGGAAGGTGAAGGCGGCACCAGTTCTTTCCTTATCATGATGGTTTTAATGATCGTTGTATTTTACTTTTTCATGATCAGACCTCAGATGAAAAAAACCAAAGAACAGAAAAATTTCAGGGAATCCCTTAAAAAAGGCGATAAAATCGTAACCATCGGCGGGATACATGGAAAAATACTCGAAGTGAAAGAAACAACAATTATTATAGAAACCGAAGGTCAGGGCCGTCTGAAGATTGAAAAAACCGCAGCCAATGCCGATAGTTCATCAATGATGAACCAGCAGCAAAAATAATTTCACAACCAGGATTTAAAAAAAGGACTCCACGCTTGACAAGGGTGGAGTTTTTTTTGTGCTGCTAAAATTCCTTTTAATAACTTTGCACAAATAACTTAGTAGTTCATTATGCGAAGGTTGAATATTTTGAGGGCCAGAAACGACAAGACATACCGGTATAAGCTTACCGTGTTTCTGATTTGCCTTTTTATTTCTTCATTTATCTGGATGCTGATCAAACTTTCGCAACACTACAGTTCAGAAATTCTTATTCCGGTTACCTACTCCAAAATCCCTGAAGGGAAAATCATGGTAAGTAAGGCTGACACTACCATCAGAATTGGCATAACCGCCCAGGGGTTTTCGTTGGCCTGGATTAAATATTTTAGTCGCAAGGCACCCATAAATGTAAACCTTTCCAATTTCAGGTTGCGGCAGCAAATGCATCAATACGTCAGCCTGGTAAATACAGAAGTCTGGGCTAAACAATTCAGCGAACAATATGACCCCGGCGGTAAAATAGATTATATTCTGCCCGACACCATTGCATTTTATTTTGAAGATCGTTATTTTAAAGAAGTACCCGTTGAAACCGATATCGCCATCAAATTCAGGAAGCAATATTTTGCCTACGACACACTATCCATAACACCAAAAAGGGTTACCATAAGCGGACTTAACAAAAACATCAGCCAGGTTGAATTCGTAAACTTTACCAATCTCCATGAGAACCTTAACAAAAATATTGCTCTCAAAAATCCTGTACTTACTGCTGATATCATGCTTGATCCGGATGAGGTAAACGTAAAACTTCAGGTGGAAAAATTTACAGAATCAAAAATTGAAGTCCCAATTATCAAAATTAATGAACCCGACAACAGGAGGGTAAAAATATTCCCCGATAAAGCTACCATCACCTATCTTGTGGCATTAAAAGATTATACAAAGATGTCGGCGGATATGTTTTCATGCCGGGTTAATTTATCGGAAATCGACAAAAGACCCGACAATAAACTGGATATCAGCCTAAGCAGCCATCCACAATTTATTAAAATAGTAAACATTGAACCTGCCGAAGTAGATTACCTTTTCCTGCAACGATGATAAAAGTTGGCCTCACCGGAAATATTGGCAGCGGCAAAAGCCTCATAGCCGGGATTTTTGAAACCCTGCATATTCCCGTTTTTTATGCAGATACAGAAGGAAAAAGGATTCTGGATAGAGATCCTGTTAAAGAAAGAATTGTTGCGTTACTTGGAAATGAGATTATCAAAGATGGCAAAATAGTCAGGCAAAAAATTGCAGAAATTGTATTTTCGGATAAACAGGTGCTCGAAAAGCTAAACCAAATTATACATCCGGCCGTAAGGGAATTTTTTTATAAATGGGCTAAAAATCAAAGTTCATCTTATGTGATTTATGAAGCAGCCATACTTCATGAATCCGGACATTACAAAAACAT
>CAYNDN010000292.1:0-1663 GCA_964395075.1 uncultured Lentimicrobiaceae bacterium
GTTTTCACACAACTCTTTTCGGACATCGTATAATCTACGGCCCAGACGCATACCCCGGTAATCGGGATCCACGAACATTTCGATTCCATAAAGCACATCGCCGTCAGGATCGTGTGTGGCAAAAGTTTCGTTGGCAGTAATATGATCGTAGGTATGGTTATCACCGAATTTTTTATAATCAATGATCAGCGAAAGTGCCAAAGCTACCACCTTATCATTTACGGCCACACACAGTTGTCCGTCAGGAAATACTTTGAGCAACTTCCTGATATCACGCTTTTCCCAGTAATCATCCGAAGTACCGGAATAGGCCTGCTCCATAGCACGGCGCAGATCGATATAGTCTTCTAATCTCAGGTGCCTGACTTCAACTTTTAATTCTTCTTGCATTAGGTTTTGTTTTTACTTTTTTAATGCGACAACTGTGTAACATAAGGTTACATTTTGTTTAAAATCTCAGTGTTTCATCTGTACTAAATACAGGCACCTGCCAGGACACCTCTTTAGCTTACAGTATTAAACCAACTTTCTTTCATCCAAAACTTCTGAGAGTTTCTGCCCGCCTTTAATCCCAAAATCCAAAGTACGAATCGGGAATGGTATGGTGATGTCGTTTTCATTAAAGGCTTTCTTAATTGCTTTTACGGCCTCTCCCCTGATATAGAGAAATCGTTTTTCGTCCACTTTGTCAATCCAAAACCTGAGCATGAAATTTATGGAACTATTACCAAATTCTTCAAAATACACTTCTGGTATTTCTGTTTTGATGTGTTCCACATTTTGGATAATCGCATTGCGCACCACATTTTCCACCTTATCGAGATCATCGCCATAAGATATCCCTATCTTTAAAATTACCGCTCTTTTGCCGTCAATGGAAACATTTTTAAAGGCATTATTAACAATGGCGTCGTTGGGCAAAACCACCAGTTCGCCGGAGGTTAACCTGATATGCGACACCCTGATTCCAATTTTTTCCACAAAACCGTAATATCCATTTGTCTCTACCCAATCGCCAATCCGGTAAAAATCTCGGTACGACATTAAAAAGCCGGATACTGTATTTCTAATGGGGTTCTGGAAAGCCAAACCTACTGCCAGACCCACGAGACCGGCTCCAGCCAAAATTGAAGTAACAGCTTTATCTAACTGTAAAACGCCCAGCACCAGCAGCAAACCAAAAACCAGGAAAGCGTAATGAATTAAACTCGTAAAAAAGTTGGTAATCGGAACATTATTGGTAAACTGCGAAATTACTTTTTGTGAAAGTTTTTTGAGCAGCCTGGAGATGATGATTACCAGAATTAAAACAATTAACGCAACAATAAAATTAGGCAGGAACAACACCGTGTCCTGGTACCAGGCAATCAATTTTTCGGTTAATAAACGAATTGCATCACGCATATCATGATAATTTTACGAAGCAAAATAAATGAAAATACATACAACAAAAGCAATGACCGGAAGACTCCACAATATTTTTTTGAGTAGCTTCCGGTCAATTGAAATTACACTTTATTCAGTTTCCACTTTCCCTGCCTGAACAGGAAAAATGCAAGAATAACCAACAAAGTTTCTGCAAACACGATGGCATAAAAAACGCCGTTTTCATTCAATCCCGTGTAAAAGGATAAAAACGCAGCGAGGGGAATTTCTATCAGCC
>CAYNDN010000292.1:1673-6529 GCA_964395075.1 uncultured Lentimicrobiaceae bacterium
CTATCAGCCAAAAGCAGATCAGGTTGATGCGCGTTGGCGTGCGGGTGTCTCCGGCACCGTTGAAGGCGTTTATCAGCACCATACCAAATCCATAGGCCAGAAAGCCGAAACTCACAATTTGCAATGCTCTGGCCCCCACAGATAAAACCGCAGGATCGGATATAAAGAACCGGATAAAGTACTCCGGCATTAAAATAAAAATCATTCCGATCAAGCCCAGTAAAATAACGTTAACTTTACCGGTAGCCCACACAGAGCGCTCAGCCCGCTCAGGTTGGTCGGCACCCAGGTTTTGTCCCACCAAAGTGGCTGCAGCGTTACTGATACCCCACGACGGGAGCAGCGAAAAGATCACAATGCGGATGGCGATGGTATAACCTGCCACCACATCGCTGCCGAATTCAGCAATGATACGTACCATGCCTATCCAACTGGAAGTGGCAATAATGGTTTGCCCGATGCCGCCAAGACTGATCTTAACCAGTTTACCCATCAATGGGAAATCAATTTTCAGGTCTTTTATTTTGAATTGAATTCTGCCGGTACCAAAAAACAAAACATACAACTGGTACAATACGGCAAGACCACGGCCAATTGTTGTGGCTATGGCAGCACCGGCAATTCCCATTGCAGGGATGGGGCCGAACCCAAAAATCAGGATCGGATCCAAGATCAGGTTAATGATATTTGCCATCCACAGCACACGCATGGAAATAGCAGCATCGCCTGCACTCCTGAAAACAGCGTTAATCACAAAAAGCAACATGATTACTGTGTTTCCACCCAACATTATCGCGGTGTAAGAAGCAAATTCATCTGCAATCTCCGGGCTGATTCCCATAAGCCCAAGCAGATCCCTGGCAAAGATGGCTCCTGGTATAGCTATAACCAGTGAAGAAAAAAGTGCAACCAGAATTCCCTGGAAAGCCGAATTTGTTGCCCCTGCCCTGTCCTTTTCCCCGGTTCTGCGGGCAACCAACGCCGATGTTGCCATACTTAGGCCAATAGCAATTGAATAAACAATGGTAATCAGCGATTCGGTAATTCCAACTGTTGCAACAGCCTCAGCACCCAGCCTGGAAACAAACCAGATATCTACAATGGCAAAAACCGACTCCATGATCATTTCCAGCACCATGGGCACCGAAAGTAAAAATATGGCACGCCCGAGGCTTCCTGATGTAAAATCCTGATCGGTTCCGGTAACAGCCTCACGCGCATCCCGCAATAATCGCTTTATGTCTCGAAGGATTTGAATAGTTCCGGATTTCAATATGTGGTGTTTCATCTCCGTTTTCGTTTTAAATATTTGTAGTTCAATAATTTGTTGTGGTAAGATTTAGAGTTAATGGTTTGTGCCTCCACAAGCACAGCATCCGGGATACATGTAAAAAGTTTCTTCATGATAAAAATCTCCTGTTTAAATGATTAAAAAAAATGAATTGAAAATTTCGGGGAGGATTCCCCAAAAAATGCCGGAAAGTCAAAGCAGGTGCAGGTCCTGATTGACCTTTAGCAAATGGTTACGAATGGATTGACAATAATAAGCATGATGCAAAATTATTGGTTTGTGTGGCAAAATTAGAGATAATATTATAATGGTCAGGTTAATAAACAATATAAATTGGATATTTTTTTTGTGATGACAATGCAAAAAGAAAATCATGAAAAACTTTTTTTCAGAAGCCTTGACAATAAATAATTAAAAACATTACCTTTGCGCCCACATTTTTCGCGCCCAGATGGCGAAATTGGTAGACGCGCTAGTTTCAGGGACTAGTTCTCGCAAGGGAGTGCAGGTTCGATTCCTGTTCTGGGCACAACTCAAATTCACAAAGCCTTGAAGATTAAATCCTTCAGGGCTTTATTTTTTCAGGGGTAATATTAAATCACTTTAAACCGTGGTTTTAACCAACCTCATCTACCCCAATCAATCAATTCATACATTATTTTCAACAGCATTAATCACACATCCTTTTTATTTATATATTTGCGTGTTGCAAAATTTAATCCGCTATGAAAAATCCCTTTTTCCTTGATATTATCTTTTTTGATCAGGCCGTTTGCTTTAAAATCATATTCCCTGACCTTGACAAGCCAGAAAAGATCACGCAAAGCACACAATGACAAAAACGCAAAAGGCGCATAATCTTTTGACCATCTTTAATTATTAGCGGTCTTTGCGATAACAGACTTTGCAATCTATGCGTGAAATATTTTGCCAAATTATAAACGAATATTATTAGTAAAACACTAACCAAATAACAATAAATCTATCATGTCAGATTTCTCAACCATTGAGCGTCAATTAAAATTTTTACTCAATCTTTCCAGCGGTGTTCGATACACCAGCAATGAATTCACCGAAAGGTTTGGCATATCTCATCGCACATTTTTTCGTGATAAAGAAGTACTCGAAAATTTGGGTTTCCTGATAGAACGCCAAAATGGAAGGTACTGGATTGACAAGCATGACAGCCGCATAAAAAAGCTTCAGGACCTACCCTATTGTTCTGAGGAGGAAGCCTATATTCTTCAGCGAGCCATCCACTCAATTGATGAGAATAACCAGTTAAAAATGAATAATCTTTTAGCAGGGTGACATAATATGACACTCCGTTAAATTACCTTTGTACGAAAAAATTATGAAAATCCAAATCACATTTAGTTTAAACGGCTCCCGTCAACTGCTTCCACTCAACTACCAGTACCCATTGAGTGCGTGGGTTTACAGGGTTTTGGGCACTGCCAACAGGGAATTTTCCAACTTCCTGCACGAAGCGGGCTACCAGCTCGAAAACCACAAAACATTTAAGCTGTTTACCTTTTCAAACCTCTGGTTTCCCAAAAATGGCTTTCGGGTTTTGAGGGGCAGCGATCGCGGAGAAATAAATTGCCGGCAAGCAAGCCTCACTTTAGCGTTTCTGGTGCCCGACGCCATGCAACACTTTGTGGCCGGACTCTTTAAAAACCAGCAGGCCGAAATCGGCGACCGCATCTCGGGCATAAAAATGCAGGTCTCCAACGTGGAGATACTTCCGGATTCAGCGCTTTCGAACAAACACCAAATCCACACCCTCTCACCAGTGGTGGTTGCCAGCAAAACCGAAGCGGACCCGCAGGAACAATACCTCAAGCCCACTGATAAAAATTACGAACAAATATTTTTTAAAAACCTCACCGACAAGCACCACGCCTGGCAGCGACAAACCAATCAAACACATACCAGCTTCAGCAATGAAGAACTGCAATTTCGCTGCCTCACCAATAAACCCAAATCGCGCCTGCAAACCATCAAGGCCTTCACCAGCGAGGAGGTAAAGGTGCGCGGCTATCTGTTCGATTTCGAAATTACCGCACCGCCCCAACTCATCCACACCGGCCTCAACAGCGGTTTTGGCGCCATGAACGCTTTGGGCTTCGGGTGCGGGGAAATATGTAATAATATGAATAAACAAATATAACTATGGACTTTAAAAAACTTTATGATCAGGCTTCCGGAGATTTAAAAATAAACTTCCTCGACGCCATTATCCATGAAAACGAGGAACTGCAAACGGCATTTTTAAAGTTTTCAGAGGCTGAGGACGACAACAAATCTCCGGGTATCGATTACGGACGGTTTATCGAAATCGTGAACCAAACTGCAGAAATCTATCACGATAACTTAGAATTTGTTGACCCCGACAACCCCGACTGGGAAAACTATACAGCCCCTCATGATGGCTACATCCCCGACTATGAGGCAGCACAGTATGCCGCCGAACAGGAATTCAGAGAGGTTTACAAAAATTTTGAAGCCGAAGCCATTGATAAAATTATTGGGCAGCAAATTGACGAACTTACGGCTATGATAATCGGGCTGTATGAAGCCGGAAAAGATGTTGAGGTGAATGATGAGTATGATACTTTTCCGGAGTTAGATGAATTTCTACGGGAAGAACATCAGATAGTATTCCGGAAAATAATCGAAAAACTTGGCCTTGCAGCTATTTCTGACAGAGCGGTAAGCAACTCCACCCGCCTGTTTTTTAATTATTGCAGCGAAAAATATGCTGGCAGCACTTTTTTTCTAACCTATTTTGAGGACTACCTGGTAAAGCTTGCAGGCAAAACAAAAAAGCCTGAAGAAATCATGGCACAGCTCAACCAATCGAAAATTGCACAAAGCGATATGCCCCGGCTCGTGATGCTACTCAACAAAATGATGGGCAACACTGAGGAATGGCTCAGCACTGCCCGAGAAAATTACCAAAAGGACAAGGAAGTAGCAGGAAGCCTGCTCCAATATTATTTTGAAAACGACAGGCAGGAATTCCTGAAACTGGCAAACAAGCTGCTTGATGCAAACACAAAGTACTGGGCCGATGAGCTAAAAACCATGCTCACCCCCGAACTCGATGAAAAACTGTTCGTAAAAGCATGGTACCAAACCGTAATAAACCACCAAAACCTAAAAGACTATCTCAAACTCAGGCCCTGCCTAAGCGCAAAGGAACTGGAAAGCCTGTTGGACGAAATAGATGGCCGCAAAGATTTTAAGGTGAAAATCCTCGCTTCAGAACAACGCTTCGAAGAAATTAAAACCATAGTAGAGCAAAACACCGATAGCTGGCAATTCACCGAACTCATTAGCCCAATACTGGAAGTTTATCCCAAATTTTGTTTCAACCACATCAAATACAAAGCCCAAAAAACACTCGTCAACGAAAGAGGCCGCAGCACTTACCAGCGCATAGTTAGCTGGCTCCAGCTCGCCGACACTATCCCCGGCTACCAGGCCGAAAACCGGATTTTGGCCCACGAACTCTACAACCACAAACCTAACCTGCCTGCATTGAGGGAAGAGTTGAGGA
>CAYNDN010000293.1:0-6482 GCA_964395075.1 uncultured Lentimicrobiaceae bacterium
CTTACAACTAATATTCTGCCATAATTTGGCAGAATATTAGTTGTAAGTTTCTAATCGGGGAGAAAACGAATCCATAACCTCCAGGTACCTTTTAAGTAAGGCGAATTATTATGATTTGCAAGGGGAACTGGTACATGAAATATCCATGCAATATTCATTGAACGATGTTGGGCTTCCCGTTTCTGCGGTGCGGACATTTAATGGGTTGACACAGGATATTGAATATGAATACCAATAAAATCCTTCCGGAACAGTTATTTGATTAATTCATAAAATTTTAAATTAGGTTACCACATGCCTTTTAGGCGTGATTTTGAGAAATAGAGTAAGTTAATTTTTATTGTTTGCTTTCCAATTTGTAATAATTCTATTTTTACGCACCATTTTTATATTTGTGAAACACGCCTGTTAAGGAAGCATCCCAAAGGCAAATAAATTTAATCAGTAGCATGAAAATATGCTTTATAATGTATCCCTGGGAAAGTATGACCAGGGGCGATTCCACACTCAGGATGATACACGAAGCCGCCAGGAGGGGGCACGCAGTAGCCATGACTACACCCGAACGTTTGGGTATTCGTGAAAGTGTTACCATGGCCAATTGCGAGATTTTTAAAAAAGACCAGAAAGTTTCATCCAGCATCAACTTGTTTAGGAACAGTGCCGAAAAATACTGGAAAAACGTTCCACTGGCCGGTTTCGACGTGGTTTTTATGCGGGCCAATCCACCTTTGGACCCACTGCTGTTAAATTTTCTCGATTCGATAAAAGATGATGTGTTTGTGATGAATGCGGTACGGGGTTTAAGGGAAGCCAACAACAAAATATATACGGCAGCTTACTACGACCCTGAGCACGAAATTACTCCGGTTACGCATGTGTCGAAGGATGTGAATTATCTGAAACAGATCATCGATGAATCGGATCAGGATCAAATGATCATGAAACCCCTGGATGGCTATGGAGGCAGAGGGGTTATTATTATCGAAAAATCAGCGTCAAAGAATATTAAATCGCTGCTCGACTTTTATGTGAACCAAAGCAGCCGGGATGGCAAATCACAATATGTTATTCTGCAGGAATATATCCCCGGAGCAGAAAAAGGTGATGTGCGCGTATTTATGCTGGATGGTAAGCCTATCGGTGCCCTGCGGCGGATACCTTCAAGTGGCGATATCCGGTCGAACATTACAGCAGGCGGAAGTATTGCCAGGCATAAACTCACAAAAAAGGAGATTGAACTGTGCAAGAGAATTGGTGAAAAGCTGGTGCGTGATGGCTTGTATTTTGCCGGCCTTGATTTAATTGGTGGTAAATTAGTTGAAGTGAACGTGATGAGCCCCGGAGCCATTACAGAGTTCAACAGGCTCAACAAAACCAAGTTGCAGGTGAAAATCATCGATTACCTCGAAAAGGTTGTTGCGCAAAGAAATCAGCCTCCAAAAATAAATATTGACTGGGATTAATTTTATTGATTGAGTTGGTACTTATTACAATAATTGTGTTTGGTATATCCTGTTTCGAAAATTGGATGTCTCACTTCGTTCGACATGACAAGGTTTCGCCCTGCACCTTATAGCTTCAAGTCATGTCGAACGAAGTGAGACATCTATAAAACTATATTGCTTCTTGAAATAAATACTTTTTATTAACCACATTATTTAAAATCAAAGCCATTGAGTTTTATGACGATAAAGGAGATCATTAATGCTATCAACAAAGGGATTACTTTTCACGCAACCGTTGAAGATGGTTCCTTTTCCATTAAAATTGACAGATACGTGCCATACGTGTGTACAGCAATTCATAATGGAAGCAATGTAAGGCCGGAACTGTTAAAAAAGATGGCACTTGATGATTATGAAAGATGGTACGAAGAAGACCCACACACCAGCGATTTTATCACCTCGATGCCGATTGTGCTGTTCGGGAACGATTCCAGGTTTGAATACGACCTGAACAGGAAAGACCCGATTTATGAAGAAGCCTGGGGTAAAAAGGTGTGGAAAAAGCCGCTTTCTCAAAAAGAAAAAACAGTTAGTTTACGTAAACATGCCAACTACTACAAGGTAACCCACGCCCTGATCGCCAAACTGGAAGGCATGTTTGGGGCCGCCCTGGTTTACGACGTCCATTCGTACAACTACAAAAGATGGGGCCGAAAAGTCCCGGTGTTCAATATTGGCACCGAATGTATTGATAAATCCAAATACGCAACATTTGTTGAGAACTGGAAGAAGGAACTGGAGGAGATCAGCATTCACAATATAGAGGTGGAGGCCAAAGAAAACGATGTGTTTTATGGCAGGGGCTATAACCTTGAATATATCACAACCCATTTCAAAAACACGCTGGTACTGGCCACCGAAATCAGCAAAATATATTGCGATGAGGAAACCGGTGAAATATTCCCGCAAATTATCGACAATATACAAACCGGCCTTAAAAAGGCAATTCTAAACAATACCAGTTTTTTTGCACAGGAGTTTACCAACTGGAAGTACCACGACAAAAACAAGCTTTTAGATAATTCCATAACACAGAACGTTCAAAGGATAGACAATCAACTGTATAAGCTGTTAAAGGATTTTGAGTTCCTGACTTATGTTAACCCAATTAATGTAGAGTCTGAAAGGAAAAAGTTTTTTGAGAGTAAATTTACCAGCAATCCTGAATTCAAATACCAGCCCATCAGGATCAACCCATACGAATTAAAGAAACAATTACATTTAATCGATACATCTAAGATCAGGGATGTTACAATCCGGCAATTATATGAATCGGTAATAACCGCTTCCATCGATAAAATTGACTTATTGGCATCGCTTGGCACCAGGGATTTTTTCTATAATTCCCTGCGTTATTTTGGCAGGCCCGACAGCAACGACATCAGGAATGCAAACTACATCCTTCTGTTACCTGACATCAAAGAAGAAACCAAAAAAATTCAATTGTTTGGTATTGATAAAGCCAAAGCTTATTTTAACGAAACATTTAAAAAATATGGTTTTCGCGGGAAAATAAAAGTTGATAATAGCGGTGTATCTCCCATAATGGTTTTAAATTCCACAAAAACTGTTGTTTTGAAAGAAGGGTCAAGGTTTTCGAAAAATGAACTGCAATATTTGGCCGAACACGAGATTGGTGTGCACATGCTCACTACCATGAATGCTGCCAATAATAGGCTCAAAATTTTTAGTGTAGGGCTCCCGGTAAATACCAAAACAGGCGAAGGTATGGCGGTATTGGCCGAATACCTGTCAGGTAACTTTACGATGAACAGGCTTCGTAAGCTGGCACTCAGGGTTATTGCCGTGGACTTGATGTGTAACGGGGCCGATTTTAAAACTTGTTTTTCCACCATTGTAAATCAATATAACTTAGATAAAAATTCGGCCTTTAAAATTGTAACAAGAGTTTACAGAGGCGGTGGTTTCACCAAAGACTATTTGTACCTGAATGGGTTTTCGAAACTCTTCAGATTCTGGATAGAAGGAAATGATATCACTCCGCTATTGGTAGGGAAAACTTCGATTGGTTTTTACCATACGATTGTTGAAATGATCGATAGAAATATTGTGGAAAAACCACGTTTTATCACAGAAAGTTTTGAGCACCCAAAAATCGAAGAAAACAATGTTTTATATAATTATATCCTGAGTGGTTTA
Organism: uncultured Lentimicrobiaceae bacterium; assembly: GCA_964395075.1. Taxonomy (GTDB): domain Bacteria; phylum Bacteroidota; class Bacteroidia; order Bacteroidales; family 4484-276; genus SABY01. The sequence goes on from CAYNDN010000293.1 coordinate 3,669, forward strand.
AAGTAATCGGTTTCAACCCGGCTACGTTGAATTCAGGGAGGGAAGTGCTGAAATTTGAGAGACACAGCCCATCACAAATATCCTGGTAACCGGATCGGTAAGGCTTCAAAATGCCCTCCGTTTCTATTTGCCAAAGGTTGTATATCCGTTAAAACCCTTCCGGCACATAATTCTCCCAGCTTTGGCAAACGGCTGCGCTGAACCTGATGCCGCTTGTCACCATTTTTTGCCAGGAATTTTAGTCCAACGATTTCAGATCATGCTTTGCAATGCCCTGCTGCAAAATGGCGTAGATAACTCCCGCATTAAAATTATCCCCGGCACCAATCGTGCTCACCACATCGATTTTTGGAACCGGGCGTTGGGCTGGTGTTTTTTTTATGGTATGAAATTAATTTTCAAAAATCGGGTGACGATTTTTAAATTTCCTGATTTGTTTTTACTTTAGCCAAAAATATAGAAAGCCATGAACGCCATTCAAAACATTGATTGTTATCCGTTTTTAAATGCTTGTAAACGTTTACAAATGCTAAAAAATGTTTTTGTTACTGATTTAATGGAAGTTAATGTTTTGAATGATAAAGGAGAAATATAGTTAATGATTATACACAGATGTTAGCGTTCATTGTAAAAAAGACCAGAAGCCAACTATATGACTAAGAATTTTTGCTGCATAGAGATAAAGGGAAAAGGAAAAGCCAACGCACAAAAGCAAGAGTGTGGCTGCCCTTCCCTGCAACCGTCCCTTCGCAGCCACACACATGCTTTTTTAGCCAACCCGCGCACGTTGACTAAACCGATTTTAGTATTTTGACAGGAAATTTGAAAATAATATGATTTCAAAAAAAGATTTATCAGAACAAGACATACGGACTAAATATATTACTCCTGCAATTGAAAAAGCCGGATGGGACAGAATGACCCAACTCGGAGAAGAAGTTGCACTTACAGATGGAAAAATATTTATTCGTGGAAAATTGTTTGCTCGTGGAAAGCTGAAACGTGCTGATTATGTTTTGTATTACAAACCCAATATTCCTGTTGCAATTATTGAAGCAAAGGACAATAAACACACTTTAAGACAAGGTATTCAGCAAGCTTTAGGTTATCGAGAATTATTACAGGATGTTCCATGTGTTTACAGCACAAACGGTGATGGATTTTTTGAGCATGACTTTACTGCTTCTAGTGGAAAAGTCGAAAGAGAAATTGGGTTGAATGAATTTCCATCACCTGAAGAATTATGGAAACGATATAAAAAGTTAAAAGGGATTGAAGAAGAAACCGAAACCACAGTTGCAGAACAAGATTACTTTTTTGACAGTTCAGGTAAAAAACCAAGATACTATCAACAAATAGCCATAAACCGGATTGTTGAAGCAATTGCAAAAGGCGAAAACCGAATTTTATTAGTAATGGCAACAGGAACAGGTAAAACTTATGTTGCTTTTCAAACTATTTTCCGACTTTGGAAAAGTGGCATGAAAAAACGGATTCTGTTTCTTGCTGACCGAAACGCATTGATTAATCAAACTGTAACGGGCGATTTTAAACATTTCGGAGAAGCTATGACTGTTATCCGAAAAAAGAAAATCAATAAATCGTTTGAAGTTTACCTTGCATTGTATCAAGGTTTGACTGGTTATGACGAAGATAAAGACGCATTTCGTGAATTTTCCCGTGATTTTTTTGATTTGGTTGTAATTGACGAGTGCCACCGTGGAAGTGCTTCTGCTGAAAGTGCATGGAGAGATATTTTAGATTATTTTGATTCTGCTACTCATATCGGATTAACTGCTACCCCAAAAGAAACATCAAAGGTTTCTAACATTGATTATTTTGGCGACCCAATTTATACATACTCACTGAAACAAGGAATTGATGACGGCTTTTTAGCACCTTATCAGGTTTTACGAATTGGATTAAATGTTGATTTGGAAGGTTGGCGACCAGAAGATGGAAAAACAGACAAAGACGGAAATATAATTGAAGACAGAGAATACAATATAAGAGATTATGACCGTAGCCTCGTAATTGACGAGAGAACCGAAATCGTTGCAAAGAAACTATCGGAGTATTTAAAAAAGAATGACCGATTTGCAAAGGCAATAATCTTTTGCGTTGACATTGACCATGCCGAAAGAATGGCAGAAGCTTTACGAAATGAAAACCAGGATTTGGTTACTAAAAACCCCAAATATGTAATGCAAATTACAGGAGACAACGAAGAAGGTAAACGTGAATTACATCCATTTCAAAATGAGGAATCTCGTTATCCTGTTTTAGTAACAACTTCAAAAATGCTTACCACTGGTGTTGACGCTCCAACTTGCAAGCTCATTGTTTTGGATGCCAATATTGGTTCAATGACTGAGTTCAAACAAATTATTGGACGAGGAACAAGATTGTCACCTGACTTTGGCAAATACTTCTTTACAATTATCGATTTTAGAAATAACGCAAGTAAATTTTCAGACCCTGAATTTGATGGACCTCCAATACAGGATGAACGTTTTGGTGAAGATGATGAAATTGACTTGCCTGAACCTGATAATACAAACCAAACAGATAATGAAGATGAAGAACCAAATCCTGAAGATTTTCAAGATACCGATACAGACTGAGTCGAATTAACAAATAAATTTGTTTTTGAAACTAAAGAAATTTCAGACGACATATATATTGATTTTGATGAAAACGGGAATGCAGTTAATATTACATTTGAACATGCAAAATTAACTGCACATTTGCCTAATCTTACTTTTACGCAATATGAAAAACAAACTGCATAAAAGTCAGGTCGGTATTCTGACC
>CAYNDN010000294.1:0-6478 GCA_964395075.1 uncultured Lentimicrobiaceae bacterium
TTGGAACTACAGCATCCAACCATAAATGTATCGTTAATTAATGAACAGTTACTTAATTAGGTATTTGAGTTGATATTAATTATTTTTGAACCGATAAATTGGCAAACAAAAGGTGATTAACAAATGGCAAAATTTTAAATTATCATGCTCTAAAATTCAAAAACTGATGAAAAAATATTTCACTTTAGTGTGTCTTACATTACTCTTTGTTAATGCTTATTCACAGTCTGAATGTCGGAACATAAAGATAGGAGCTATGCAATGGCATATCTTTTTTAAGTTGGGCGCAAAGCACAACCTTACAACCTACCGTAATATTACCGCTTCAACCAATCGCATTCTTAATACACCAACTGGCTTTAGTCAGCTCGAGGCAATTTCAAACATTGAATATGATAAACCAGTAGGCAGTAACCTTGAAATGAAAGATTTTACTTTATCCTTTCCTGCTGGGTTATATTTTGCTTCTCCATTTATGCTTACAACCGGTATTGAATACCAACCCGTTGTATTCAGAAATCTTTACAGAACTAAAACCATCGACGAAAATGGATATTTTTATTATGTTGATGAATTGAATACCATGCAGTCATTTTCAATTCCAGTTTTTTTCGATACCAGAAAGTTATATCAAAAATTTACAGCTTATGCAGGAATTAGATTTCATTTTAATGCCCAAAACTGGCAATTACAAAATGTAAGTTGGAACAACCCCGCAAAGTTGCGTAAGATCAATTTTGATAGTAATGAGATTTTGAAAACAAACTTATCTTATGCCCTTGGCGTAACATATTCGTTTCTCTCATTTGAATTTTCTATGCATCCAAATACTTTTTTCAACACCTCATACAAAGATGATTTTGGATTGGAATCATACAGTTTTCTTGAGAATAAATCGATCAAATCGATCACTTTGTCAGTAATGATAGGGAAATTAAAGGATAAAATATTCTCATACGAAAAAGATAATGTTAACCCATGGACATGGCATGTTAAGGATGATGAATGCCTTAAAGAGAAAGCAAAGAAAAAATATAGCATAAAAAAGATAGAAGAAAAAGGTAAGACTTCCTATAAGGTACTTCCATATAAATCGAATGGCAAAACTAAAAAGGAAATAACAGTTGAGGTTGATGATTATAATATGTTTAAAACACCATTTAAAACAATACCCAAAAAGGAAAGAAAAATACTTAAAGCATTTTTGAATGATGAATTTAAAAAAATAGAAGACTCATTTTATGATGTTAATGAAAAAAGAAAAGATTATTCAAAACAAATGAATAATTTATTTTCTAAAAAGCGTAATCACTTGAAGCAAAAAAAAATTCTTCTTAAGAAAAATGAAAAGTTCATAAAAGTATTTGGTAACTTGCAAGGTGATAAAGAAAAATACACCCATAGGGGAGGGGGAATAACTACCAAAACAGTAAATAAATTATTGGAGGAATGTAATGATAACATTGACTTAGCAAATGAACTGATAAAAGAAATGAATACTTTAGTCGATAATATGCAAGGTACGGAAAAAGCTCTAATAAAACTATCTGATAAATTTGATAAATTAATTGACGATGTAGATAATAAATTGGAGGAAATGAAAAAGTTAGATTATTCGAACCAAACTAAAAAATACGTAGAAATAAGAAACCAAATAAAAAGTTTAAAAGATGAACTTATGAACGAAATCAGGATTTTAAAAAAAGAAGCAAATTTAATTGGGTTAATTGATATTCTGAAAGAGAAGAAGATAAAACTCATCGGAGTAAAGGACGAAATTGAAAAGCAAATGTAAAAAAAGTGTCGTGTCAATTATCCAAATAACTTCACTAACACATCCTATAGTGATGAATTTGGAATGGTTGAATATGAATACCTTAAAAACCAATCCATTAAATCGTTAACACTTTCGTTTATGATTGGAAAACTGAAAAAACGCTAAGCATTTAAAAAGATAATTAATAAAAACAGCAATTAAGTATTGTACTAATTAATATTAAAATTTAAAGTTATGAAAAAAGCATTGGCAATTTTATTCGCATTAAGCATCCTGTTTTTTATCGGATGTGAAGATAATGAAGATGATGTAACGAAAGATCCACCCGGAACAGACCCTCCTGACCTCGAAGGAAACATTGTTATCAGTAATTTTTCGAACACTGCCCTGGCCTTGTACCACAATGGCGAATGCCTGAAAAAAATCCCCAACAGTTCCACTGACTATATCATCTGGATTCCAAATCCCAATGATTTAACGCTCGACCTGCAAGTGTTCAGATACGATGACGTCGCACCAGACTTCGCTCCAAACCCTGATCTGGGTATGGTTTTTAAAAGATGGAACATCAATGTATCGAACAGTCAGGATGCGGAGAAAAGAGTAACATGGCATATTTCTGAAAGTATTGAAGAAATAAATTCCGGAAACATCGAATTCAACTACGTAGGTGGTACTGACAATCAGGTGGATGTATTTCTCAACAGCCGCAACGGTGCAAAAATAATCACCCTGAAACCGGGAGATCAATACGACAACATTGTTGGCCTCGACTACGGTGCATATACCATGCATTTTAAATATTGGTATTCCGACCCAAATACGCCTGAATCTGTTGAGCTGGTTGGTTGGATAGAAAAAGAAGTTGTAGCCGGAAATGAAGTGGATATTTGGGCGGTAATAAACGACGCAAGACAATCGCAGGATATTTGGGTGCCACACTACGAAAATGCCAATGTAATTCCCGACACAAGAGGAACCATTCGTATCACAAATCAATATTTCGAGCCACTAAGAATTTATGCAAATGGACAACTGATAGAAAACATTATGTATTTGGACGGCGACACTCAGGCCTCATCAATTTTGGCCGTTGGTGATGTGATTGACTTTGTTGTAGATGGAGATATCGAGTATTATTTATTGGCAAAGCCGCTCAATGCTTCCAATACGATTGCTAATGCAACGATCAATCTTTCGGTTGGTGAACTGGCACAATGGAAAATATTATTGGATGGAGAAGGCAACGTTGTCTCGGAAGTGATAGATGAAGATTAGAATAATGCAAAATCAATGTTGTGATCATGAATTACAAAACCGGTCATACAAATATCATCAGTATCGCTTTTGTTTTGATACTGATGGTATTTACTTCTTGTGAATATTTTGAAGAGGATATTTCAACAGGAAGTTATACATCCATCGATTTACTGGAAGAACTAAAAACCACCGCTGATGGTGAAGGAAATCTGGAAATCGACAACACCACAAATTTCAGATACCTACTTTACGTGAACGACAGCCTCAATCGGATCATTCCGGCATACGCTAACAATTTTAAGATTTTTATACCTACAAATGGAGGTAAAACATTTAACCTTAAACTCTATAAAAAAACAGATTTAAGCAATAATGAAATATTAAATCCTCCGGCATCAAAGATCGTTTATCAGTGGGATGTCGTGCTCCCAATGGAAACATGGGATAATGTAAGAGTGGTTTGGCTCATCGATGAAAATATTCAGTCAGAAACCGCACAAGTCAAATTCCTATACAGTGCCAATGATGGTATGGGAAACAATAACACCTACTCCGTTGATGTTCATCTGAACAACAGGTTTGGACAAAAAATACTTTCGCTCTCTCCCGGTGGTCAAACCATAAATGAGCTTTCTTACGGGTACCAGGTATTGTACTTCAGGTATTGGATTTCCAATCCAATTAGTCCTACAGGCCAGGATGAAATTGGATGGGTTGAGATAAAACCAAACGGATTGGCTTATAGCCTGGTTTTAAACTCGTTTAATAACGCCATTGACTTTCAAATACCCATTTATTTTGAGGTCTATCCTGAGCAAACAGGTTTTATAAAATTGGTTAATCAAACAGAGATACCATTTTATATCAAAGCTAACGGAAATAAATTTGAAGATTTTATCATCTTGCCGGAGGGAATCTCAACAACGGATCTGTCTTACATTGGTGGCAATGATTCAACAACGTTTTACAAAATTCCATTTGGGGAATACCTGATGAAAGCAATAAACCCGGTTAACGGTTATGAACATGCTTCTGAAGTATTTGACCTTCCTGTAAATGATTCGATAATCTGGACGATCAATTAGATATTCTTTTTGGACAAAGTCCTGTATTTAATATAACAAACCACAGGTAAATTATTCATATAAAACCTGATATTTGAACAAATAATTACACAAATCATTAAGTCTATGAAAAAAGTTATCACGCTCTCAATCACCCTATTGATGGTCTTAGGGTATTCTTTCTGTCAGGATCAATTCCCTCCAGCAAAATCAAATCACATTGATGGCAAGTACATCAAAAATTTACTTTATCCCAAAAACCTGGAAGAAAATGCAAAAAGCAGCACCATTCATTTTGAATGGCCGGGCGGCGACCCATCAGGATCTTCTTGGATAATTTATTTTGATGCTGCTGATCTGAATGACGCAACATTGAATGCCGGTGATGAAATCGCGATTGCGGATATTTCTCCAAACCTGCAGGATACCGTTATAGTTGGTGCACGGACCTTAACCGGCCAACCCTCCCCGAATTTCTTCCAGGAATATGTAATTGCATACAGCCAACTGGCAAATGGAAACCAGGGATATCAAACCGACCACTCTTTTGCACTGGTTTGCTGGGAAGCCGAAGACAATGTTCAAAGCCAGGCGTTTACAGTAACTTTCTCCAACCCATTTGGAGATGCTTATGTGCCGGGTGACGATTTACTTTTCCCAACAGAAACAGAGCAATACAGCATAGCTGAGGTTTCATTCGATGCAGTTATTTGCCCGGAGCCTTTTGATATTTGCTGCAATGACTCTGTTTTGCTTGACCAGGGGATTCCTGCCGGCGGATCCTATTCAGGAAGCTATGTTGAAGAAATCGGCGGAGCATTTTATTTTGCACCCGATTGCGATGCAACAGGTACATTTCCGGTAATCTATACGAAAATATTTAATGGAAATCCTTATGATTGCGTTTTTGATATCACTGTGCTGGAGGCACCCATAGCTGAGTGTCCGTTTGACATTATCTATGTTTGTCAAGATTCAGAGGTAATTCAATTTCCGGATGTGACCGGCGGAGAGTATCTGGATGAAAATGATATTCCTGTTACACAATTTGATCCCGTTGATGAAGGAACTTTTAGCTTTTCCCTTATTGTTACAAATGTTGAAGGCTGCACCGATGAATGTGAATTTACCATAAATGTTTCTCCGGCTGCTTATGTAAATATCATACCTGATGAGCTGACAATTTGCACTGATGAGGTGGTTGACTTTTCAGGGCTGGTGGATGCTTACAACTATGAAATTATACAATGGACTGATATTAATGGCGGTGGGAGTTTTGATGATGATACCGTTCTTGAACCGATATATACACCTTCTAATATTGGTTTTACTTCAGGATCAGTCACATTACAAATTTTGGTGGAGCCTCAGGACCCATGCACGGAACCAGGAACAGATCAAATTACGATATATTTTGAAAACGCTCCGGATGCTACCGCAGGCCCGGATGCAACCTATTGCGATGACTTTACAGATGGGATATTGCTATCTAATGCTACGGCAGATTTTTATAATTCCCTTGAATGGACTACAACCGGTTCAGGAAATTTTAGCAATCCTGGTATTGTTAATCCATTTTATTACCCCGGTCCGTCAGACTACAATTCAACCATTGAACTTTGTCTAACAGCTTACCCAAATGAACCATGCGCGAATGAGGCCACGGATTGTATGGAGGTTTCATTTGGCATCTTCCCGGAACCGGACTGCCCTGGTGATACTTCAGTTTGTGAAGGAAGCGAGGAAATAGCATTCCCTGAGGTTGAAGATGGTGTTTACACAAATGAAGGTGGTGATACAGTCACTGGATTTGATCCGGTTCTTGCCGGTGCATATAACTTTACACTTACAGTAACAAACCAATTTGGTTGCCAGGCTGATTGTAATTTCACCATAACAGTAAATCCATTACCCGATGTTTTCATATCCGGCGATGTTTCCCCAATTTGTCCGGGCACAGTCTTAACTTTTTCAGGACCTACCGGTACATTAAATTATGAATGGATAATAAGTGGAAATGGCACAATCCAGGGACCTTCAGATCAAATGGTTGTCACAGTTGTTGCAGGAGATCTATGTGATCAAAATTTCATGCTCACACTCACAGTCACGGATGCAAACGCATGTTCATCAACAGAATCAGTAACAGTATTGGTTGAAGCACCTGAATTAACCATTTCCTGCCCCACTGATACCACAATTTTAGCCTGTAATGATCAGCAAACCATTGATGATAAATTTGCAAACTGGATCAATACTTTTGCTTACGATGGCGGCTGCAACACAACAGCAACTGATCTTTCAATTTATACCGCTCCGGATTTCTGCGGCGGCATGGTAGAGATTACTTACGAAGCTGCTGACGACTGCGGCCAGA
>CAYNDN010000295.1:0-210 GCA_964395075.1 uncultured Lentimicrobiaceae bacterium
AAGACCCCAACAAACCCATCGGTAGTTTCATTTTCTTAGGTCCAACAGGTGTTGGGAAAACCCACCTTGCCAAAGTGCTGGCGAAATATCTTTTCGACTCGGAAGATGCCCTGGTGAGAATTGATATGAGCGAATACATGGAAAAATTCAGTGTTTCGCGGTTGGTGGGGGCACCTCCTGGATATGTAGGTTATGAAGAAGGCGGGCAAC
>CAYNDN010000295.1:220-6471 GCA_964395075.1 uncultured Lentimicrobiaceae bacterium
CTATTGACTGAAAAGGTCAATCAGAACCCCTATTCGGTCATTCTTTTGGATGAAATCGAAAAAGCGCACCCCGATGTTTACCATATCTTACTTCAGGTGTTGGATGACGGTTTGATTACCGATAGTCTGGGTCGTAGAATCGATTTTAAAAATACGATCATCATCATGACCTCAAACATAGGTTCACGTCAATTGAAGGAATTTGGCCATGGGGTAGGTTTTAACACTACAGCAAAAGAACTTGCAAAAAGTAAAAATTCGCAAAGCGTAATAGAGAATGCGCTAAAACGTACCTTCGCTCCAGAGTTTATCAACCGAATTGATGACATTGTTATTTTTGATGCACTGCAGCGAGAAGCCATCCACAAAATCATTGATATTGAGCTGGTTCACCTTTATAACCGCATCAAAGAGCTGAGCTATACAATCGAAATATCAGAAAAGGGTAAGGATTTTATTGTTGAAAAAGGCTGGGATGTGCAGTATGGAGCAAGACCGCTCAAACGTGCTATCCAAAAGTTTGTGGAAGATCCGCTGGCTGAAGAAATCATAAAAACTACCCTTAAAGAAGGTGACCACATTGTGGTGGATCATAAAGAAGATGCGGAGGAACTGGAGATAAAAATTGTTAAATTAGATAAGGAAACAAAACAATTGCCTGCTTCAAATTCATCTTCAAATTAATTTTGGCAGGAACTCAACCCGGACAAGTCAAAAAACAAAAAGGGAGTTACTTATTATAAGCTGTATTTGGCTGTTTTTTAGCTGGATACAGCTTTTATATTTTCTCCAGCAGTTCTTCCTCCATGGTAGTTTTTTTACCCAACTCAATATGGGTCGAATTACCCCAGTATTCATCAATTAAATTGTTTACATGAGGGTTTGCCCTCGATAAGTAGCTGATGCTTAAATAAAAACCGTTATAGGTGCAATACAAGTGGGTTCCGTTGCTACCATCAATGATAAATTTATCCAGATTTGCTGATTGGTCTAAAAGATATTTTTTGCTGATAATCCCAATTATTTTAGCTATATTTTCTTTATCAGGATTTTTAAATATTAGCTGACCCAGAAAAAATTTGCCATCGATAAAGAAATAAAACTCCTTCATTTCCATAGTAAAAAGCGCATCTTTAAACCCAATCACTTTTAAGTCGAACAGTTCCATACGTTGCGAATTAACACAAAACGGTTTCTTGCTTAAGCTAAGTACTTTCCGAAAATGTGTTCCAAAATCACATTCCTGGAACTTGATTTCCGAATCGGTGGAAAACTTTTTAATCCTGTCCTGATCTTTATAAAACCCGGCGATATAGTTGATAAACTCGTCTTTAATGCAATATCTATGTGGATTTCGCTTGGTTAAACGTTTGTAAATCGCAAAATATCTCGAACTGTAATTCCCAAATAACAGGCGGGCAAAGCCCAAAAATATGACATGATAAAATCGGATGAGCACTACCAGGGCTATAATTCCGAATCCAATCAAAAGGAGTTGTTGCAACGGCATATCTATAAATTTTTAGTGAGCAAAAGTATTAAACCTGCTTAATTCACCAAATAATAAAATTGTGGATGCATCGTAGCTGACACTATTAAAAAATATGGTTCTACTACCATTTTTGTGGGTAACATTCTCATTACTGATTAGTGTTTGGTTTCAAAAAGTAGGCAGTCAGCAGTACCCAGTAGTTTAAAAAAAATGAAGGCTTGGATTATGGGGTTTCATCAAACTTTTAGGATTATGTTTTCAGCACAATGCTAAAATCTTACAGACAATAATTATCCGATTGACAACTCATGATTCCATTTGATATTGGAAGGTTTGGCGCCAATATTTACGCCATTCACAAACATATCCACACATTCTCGTAAATCCTCGTGATATCCGCCTTCAAGCACACCAAAAACATTTTTGAAAGCCTTACTCAGTCGGTATCCGCATTCGTAAAATGCATGCAGCGAAAATCGTAGTTCAAGTAACCGGTCTTTGCGGTAACCATCAAATCCTGCCGAAACAGCCACAACATCAGGTTCAAATTTAATACCTGCTTCGATGGCCTTTAAAACTGCTTTCAGGAAATCGCGTTCACCACTATTTTCGGGTATAGGAATATTCAAGGTATATCCCAGCCCCTCCCCTTTTCCGATTTCCATAAAAGTTCCGGTATAGGGATAGGTATTTTGTTGGTGTATAGAACAGTAAAAAACATCTTTGCGATCATAAAAAATCTGTTGTGTACCGTCACCATGATGCCCGTCAATGTCGAGGATAAAGACTTTTTTGCCGTCCCGGGCGAGTTTTTCAGCAGCAATGGCTACATTATTAAAAAGGCAAAAGCCGGAAGCTGAATCTTTATGTGCATGATGCCCCGGTGGACGCACTACTGCAAAATCCTGGTTTTCGGATGCCTTAACAGTTAGACCAACCGCAAGACATGCTGCTTTATAACTTGTTGGAGAGAGCTTTACTTCAGCAATCGCTGAACCGGTATTACAAAAACCTTTAATCTTGTTGATGTATTGCTCAGAATGCACCAGTGAAAGGAATTTTTCACCTTCAGCTTCCAGACTTTCAAGATCTGAAAAATCCTGCAGCCGGTAGCTGCCCTCATACGCACTGCCAATATTATGATCGAGAAAGGTGTGGTTGAATAATAGGTCCATACTGCTCTGTTTATCGCACTAAAGTAAATATTATTTTCAGATACTACAGGATCAACAATTCAAAAATACTATAAATTCCTCAGGGCCTCCACATCTTCAATTGTTTTTGGGATGGGCTTCCCCAGGAGTTTGAAGCCATCTTTGGTGATCAGGAAGTCTTCTTCATTTCGGCAGCCACCAAAGTCCTTGTATTCTTCAAGTTTATTGTAGTTGAGGAAATCCATGAATTTCTTTTCGGCGCGCCATTTGTCTATGAGATCGGGGATAAAATAGATGCCGGGTTCGATGGTTAACACAAACCCGGGTTCCAGTTTTCGTGCAAGGCGTAAGGATTTAGCACCGAATTGCGTGCTTTTGGGTTCATTATCATAACCCACATATTGTTCTCCGAGGTCTTCCATGTCATGTACATCCAAACCCATCATGTGCCCGAGGCCACATGGAAAAAACATGGCATGAACCCCCATTTGCACAGCTTCATCCACATCACCTTTAAAAAATCCAAGCTCACCAAGTCCGTACAGAATTTTCCTGGCCGATTCGTAATAAACCTCTTTGAAGGGGACTCCAGGTTTGAGCATTTTTATTGCGGCTTCATGCGAATTCAGGGCAACCTGGTATATTTCTTTTTGACGGGTTGTAAACTTCTGGTCAACAGGAAAGGTGCTCGACATATCGCCTGCGTATCCCATCTCAGTTTCTGCACCGCAATCCAGCAGGAATAGTTGACCGCTGGTTGCTGTGTTTCCATGATAATGGTTATGCAGTGTTTGCCCGTTGATGGTGGCAATAACCGGGAAAGAAATATGTCCACCGGCAGCCTCGGCAATGCGGAGGACTTCGGCGGCAATCTTTGATTCCTTCATGCCGGGACGTAGCATTTTCATGGCTGCAATATGCATATCGGCTGTAACATCCACGGCTTTTTCTATTTCGGCAATCTCCTCCGGGGTTTTGTAATTGCGTTGTGCAATAACAGCTTTAATAAATTCGAGCGAAAAAACCTCCTGTTGTTTTGCAGGTGCAACGTTTAGCAGTTCAAAAAGTTTGATTTTATTCTCCGGGCGATATGGCGGAAGGAAATGGATTTTTCTACCCTGTGCCTTAGCCTGATTCAGATCATCCAATAATTTTTCCGTAGGTTTCGATGTGGAAATGTCCACAGTGCAAAACCTGTCGGCAATGGTAGGTAGTTTTCCCATCCAAACAGTATCATCGATAGTATAGTCATCACCATAAACAATTTCTTCACCTGATTCACAATCAACAATAGCTGCGAGATTTGGGTGGCTTACGCCGAAAAAATACAGGAAAGTGCTGTCTTGCCGAAAATGGAAAGTGTTGTCGGCATAGTTCATGGGGCTTTCGTTGTTTCCGAGGAAAAGCAGAATACCATTTCCAACGTCTTTTTTGAGTTTATTGCGGCGGTTAATGTAGGTTTCTTTGCTGAACATAATTTCAGGATTTTAGAATACAAAGGTACTTCGGGCATTAAGATTCACTAAGTTTTTGGTGTTTCTAAGAGTGCTCAGTGCATCAGTAGTTTAGTGGAATTTTAAATTTTTATTTGATGATCACTTTTTCGATGAATTGATTTTCGGATGAATTGATTTTCACGAAATAGATTCCCGGAAAAGTATTATCCAATTGAATGACCTTATTACCGAATGTCGATTCAGTTTTTACCAACTGGCCATGCGAATTGTATATTTCAACATTATATTTTCCATCCCGCGTAGTATTAATCGTAAAATTACCATTGTTTGGATTTGGATGAATTGAAAAGCCCGGAAGTCTGTCCAATCCATCATGGATAGCTGCTGGAATTCCAATTTCAATATCAGAAATATAGAGGTTATTGCCAAATTTGTTCATACCCTGAAACATGAGTTTCACATTTTGAGCACCTGCATAATCAGCAAGGCTGATGGATACGCATTCGGCTCCCCAACCACTGCCACACCAATCTTCTGCCGAAGCAGGATTGAATGAGGTTGTCATCGCTTCTGTAGTGGCAAATACACCCGAACCATCTGCTCCGTTGGCATAAATCCGTTGCCATGATTCACCGCAATCTTCTGATATTTTGATGATCAGCGAATCGTACAGAGAAAAACGCCAGGTGTAAGCATAGTTGAACATCAGGTGTGGATTATCCATTCCCTGTAGGCTCAATGCGGGTGAAATCAGGTTATCGCGTTCGTTCATGTTGGTGTAAATAAAGAAATTCATGTATGCAGCCATGCTTCCGTTGGGCGACCATTCGGGCTGAATAAGTTCCCAGGTTATCTGACTGTCCTCATTTTCTATCATCCAATTTTGTCCATCAAAGCCAGCACTAAAATCCGAAATAAATGGTAAAGTAAACCCACCGGCCAGTATGAAGTTTTCTTTTTCGAGTGTGGAAGTACCATTAGCTGAAGTTGCTGACAGCGTAACAGTATATGTTGCATCTGAAAGGAACTCAACTGCCGGATTTTGGCTCTGAGCTGAAGTACCATCAACAAACTCCACATCTGAAGGCTCAAAACTCCACTCCCAGCTATCAGGACAATATTCCGTTTCATCGGTAAAATAAACGACTTCACCACTACAGATGGCCTGATTAGATGCGCTGAGTTCAATAAGTGGCATCAGGGTTTCATCAACAGTAATAAAGTCTTCCAGCACTTTTGTATCTGAGCCCATTTCGTTGGTAACTGTAAGAGAAACATCATAAGTTCCAGGGGTTTCAAAAGTTATCCCGGTTGGATTCATTTCGTTTGAGCTTGCCGGATTTCCACCTTCAAAAGTCCACTGCCATGAAGTAGGAACGCCTGAGGACATATCCATAAAATCCACGGCGCAGGCCGGGGGAACGATTTCATGCTCAGCCTGAAAATCAGCAGCAGGCTCATCATGAAACATGGGCGAACTCCACAGCCCACGACCATAAGTTGCAGCACGGATAACATCGCCGGCGGGATCATCGGCTTCGTAATAAATTTCAACTTCGGTGGTGCGTGCACTGGCCGGATATCCGTCTCCAAACAACACCCAGTCATCTAAAAACATATCTCTGTAAAATACGCCTATGTCTGTGGCTACATATAATCCTTCCTGGCTGTTTTTATAGTAAGCAATATCATTCATGGTAATTTCAGGAAGCGCGCCAGTAATTGCCTGCCATGGGGCTCCACGGTCCCTGACACATATACACGATCTCAGGATCAAACGGATGGGCCTCCAAATCGTTGATAGAAGCTGTGGACGGCAGGTTAGATGTAATGTTGTTCCAGTTCACGGAAGCATCATTTACATTATCAGAGCGAAACAGCGTTTGATTTTCTTTGGATGCATACATAATATTCACGTCAGCAGGCGAATGTTCCAAAACCCGCATGTTGGTGCTGTTGTTTCCACCGAGGCCGTTGGATATTTTTGACCATGATGGATTTCCGGAGCGCACGTTGTAGCCACGCCACACATTTTTGTATCCCACAAACATGGTAGTGGCTTCTTCTTCGTGCAGGAGGAATGGTGTAACCCATGCACCACTTTCGGTGATACCAAATTCTCCCTGGCCTGCAATTATGCCCGCATTG
>CAYNDN010000296.1:0-6462 GCA_964395075.1 uncultured Lentimicrobiaceae bacterium
GTTATTCGTTATTCGTTAATCGTTATTCGTTAATCGTTAATCGTTATTCGTTAATTGTTAATCGTTAATTGTTAATTTTTATTCTCTGAGCGGAGTGAAGTCCCGAAAGCGATGCGATTCGGGATTATTCCCTAAATTCATCCAAGATTTTCCTGGAGCATTAAGTTCTTTTAATAGCTTGGTGTAATCTCGTTCAAGGGAGTTTACATAAAAATATATTTCCCCCTTCAATTTTTTGCAAGCAAAAATTTTCCAGTCGAAATGACAATTGCTTTTGCTTTGAGGGGGGATGACACGGATAGCGCGATAAGCTCTCTTTCATTTAATGGTCACCATCCTGCATTCAAAATATCACACATCTGACGTCGGACATCTGATATCGGATATTTCTGTTTATCCAAAATTAACCAACAATGCTTGCCAGAATTCTCCGGTTCATTCACCCTGCACAATCCGGCAAAGATAAAATTCCGCATTTCATTTTCAAACAGAATGGTGTTCGGACATCTATGATGAGATAAAATGAACCAAAAAAAGAAGACCTTTGCACACAATGACGGAGAAAAACTTCCAAACCGGAAATGTGATAACGATTTCGATTGCCCACCTGCTGCACGACACTTTTTCGGCATTTCTGGCTCCCCTGCTCCCACTGCTCATCGACAAACTCGGGATCAGCTATACACTGGCCGGAGCACTGAATGTGATTCACCGGGTTCCGATGTTACTGAATCCATTCTTTGGTTTGCTGGCGGATAAAATCCACATGCGTTTCCTGGTAATCTTCACCCCACTGGTAACTGCCATTACAGCAAGCCTTTTTGGAGCTGCCCCTAATTTTGTTTTTCTGTCAATCCTTACATTTGTAATGGGATTGAGTGCAGCCTTGTTTCATGTTCCCTCCCCTGTGATGATCAAAAAAGTATCGGGAGATTTTGTAGGACGTGGCATGAGTTTTTATATGTTTGGAGGAGAGGTTGCCCGCACCATTGGCCCTTTGGTAATCCTGGGAGCGGTTTCGGCCTGGGGGCTTGAGAACACCTGGTATCTGATTCCGGTATCGGCAGGGTTTACGGTTTATCTATACTATGCGTTGAAAAACATCCGTATTTCGGAAGAATTTCATGAGAAAAAAGTGGAGACAAATGCCGGTGTTACCCTCAAAAAATATGCTCCCTTTCTGCTGATGCTTTCGGGGCTGCTGGCATTTCGCTCTTTACTTAAATCTGCTGTAACAGCTTTCCTTCCAACCTACCTCACTGATCAGGGCGAAACAGTTTGGTTTGGAGGCATAGCACTTGTGACCCTTGAAGCAGCAGGTGCAGTAGGTACCATTCTGGCCGGGACACTCTCTGATCGGATCGGGAGAAAAACAACACTGGTGGTAGCATCCATGCTTTCACCAATCATTTTCTGGTTCTTCATCCACGCCACACCAGCCCTGCAATTTCCCATGCTCATGATCCTGGGATTTTTCTTATTTGCCAGTGGCCCTGTTTTACTGGCCATGGTTCAGGATCTACGCAGCGAGCGACCCGCATTTATAAATGGCATCTACATGACCATCAACTTCTTTTTTGGTGCCCTCACGGTGATGCTGGTGGGATTTCTTGGAGACAAAATCGGGTTGTTCATCACTTATGAGATAATCGCCTTTGCTTCTGTCCTGACAATTCCCTTTGCCGTGCTGATATTCCGGTTCACCAAATCATAAAAAAAGCCGGATAAACTGCCCGGCTTCGTAAACTTTTGATTGCACAAGATTACCTGCGCATGGTTTCTTCAACTTCATCAATTGTAATCGGGATACGTTTACCAATTAACCGGCTTCCGGTTTCGGTAACCAGGATGTCATCTTCAAGACGAACACCTCCAAATCCAAGATATTTTTCAACTTCGCTGTAATTAATAAAATCGGTGTGTTTACCTTCTTTTTTCCACATATCAGCCAGTGCCGGGATGAAATAAATTCCGGGCTCATTGGTGAGAACAAATCCTGGTTCCAGTTTGCGGCCAAGCCTCAGGTAAGCAGTTCCAAATTGCTGAATGCGTTTGGTTTCGGCATCGTAACCCACGTTATCTTCGCCAAGTCCTTCCATATCGTGAACATCCATACCCATCATGTGGCCGAGGCCATGCGGGAAAAACATGGCATGTGCACCTTCCTTCACAGCAGCTTCCACATCGCCTTTCATGATGTTCAAATCCTTAAGGCCTTGCGCAATTACTTTAGCTGCAAGTAAATGGATATCCTGATATTTAACACCCGGCTTTATTGCTTCCGTAGCGGCATTATTGGCGTCCAAAACAATCTGGTAAATATCTTTTTGGCGTGGTGAAAACTTTCCACCAACAGGAACTGTACGCGTGAAATCACTGGCATAATGGGTAACGGTTTCTGCACCTGCATCAGTAAGCAGCATCCTTCCATCCTCCAATACCTGACTGTGATCATGATTGTGAAGTGTTTCACCATTTTGTGATAAAATTACCGGAAAAGAAACCATGGTTCCATGCGACAGGGCAATACCCTCGATGGTTCCGGCAATGTTTCTTTCATGTTCACCCGGGTGGGCCATTTTCATAGAGGTTACATGCATTTCGTAGCCAATGGCTGCCGCTTTTTCGAGCTCGGCAATTTCATATTCATCCTTGATATTTCTTAATGCAATTACCGCCAAAGTAAGTTCCATGGAAGACTTCTCTTTTTGTTCAGCAATCCTGATACCGGTTAAGGTTTCGAGCTGTATTTTGGTTTCACCACGATATGGAGGCAGAAAGTGAAGTGTGCGCCCGCTATCCAGAACTTTTTGCAGATATCCTGCCAGCTCATTCATGGATTGCACATTTTCAACCGCCACTTTACCAGCGTAATCCTTCATGGATGGTTGAGGGCCCATCCAGATGATATCATCAATTTCAACATCATCACCAAAAATGATGTCTTTGCCTTCATCAAAATCAATTACACCGGCCAATCCCTGCAGGTCAATCCCAAAGAAATAGAGGAAACTGCTGTCCTGCCTGAAATGAAAGGTATTTGCAGGATAATTCATTGGGGAGTCAACGTTGCCCAAAAACAGTGCAACGCCTCCATTCATTTTTGCTTTAAGCGCCTCACGCCTTTTCTTATAAACTTCAGCTTTAAACATGTTCGTTGATATTTTTTATGATTATTATTTCGATGGTTGCAAAAGTAGTGAAAACTGCTGATCCTGTTTATAACATGGCGCGTATCAAGTCACCATTCAGATACAATCAACAAATCCACATTTGAACAACACCCGCATAAGTATTTGTGTTTTAATAAATGAAAAAAAACTATTTTTGCAACATTGTTGCAAAAATAAAATAAACTTGGCAATTCAGGAATTATTGAAACGGCACAATTTAAGCGCTACTGTAATACGGGAAGAGATGCTAAAGGTTTTTATCGAAAACCGGTCGCCCATCTCCATGCATGAACTCAAAACAAGGATGGAAAAAAACTGCGACAGGGTGACGCTGTATCGAAACCTTCGGAAATTTACCAGGAAAGGAATACTGCACGAAGTTTACCTCGACAAGCAGGAATCCAGGTTTGTGCTTCCGGAGAACATCGTTAATCCTGAAAAACAGTATGCTGAACACCTCCATTTTAAGTGCATGCAATGCAATATGGTAAAATGCCTCACTGACCAGGAAATTATGAAAGTTTCGCTGCCGGAAGGATATAGCATGCTGGAAACCAATTTTGTTGTTTTTGGCCTTTGCAATAAATGTAGTAACAATTGATTTTAATGAACGTATCGCCCACTGTATTGTTAGGATGGTGAAAGCAATAATAATCAAAACTGAAAAAAAATGAAAGTTACAGCTTGCAGAAAAACACATTTTAATGCTACGCATAGATTACACAATCCCAATTGGAACGATGAGCGCAATGAAAAAGTTTTCGGCTCCTGCAACAACCCAAATTACCATGGTCATAATTACGATTTGATCATTAAGGTAACCGGTGAAGTTGACCCGGAAACAGGGTATGTGATCGACATGAAAGTACTCAAAGATATTGTGAAAGAACATGTGGAAAACAGGTACGACCACAAAAATCTTTACTTAGATGTGGATGATTTTAAAGACCAAAACCCAAGTGCGGAAAACATAGCCATCAGGATTTGGAATATCCTGCGGGAGCAGATTGACAAAAAATTTGAACTTTCGATTGTACTTTATGAAACTGAGCGGAATTTTGTGGAATTTAGCGGGGGGGGTAGAGGGTGGAGGTTAGGGGGTAGAAGTTAGAGGGTGGAGGTTAGAGGTTGGAGGTTGGAAGTTTAGAATTACGAATTACCAATCACCAATTACCAATCACCAATTACCAATTACCAATTACCATTTACCAATTACCAATTACCAATCACCATTTACCAATTACGAATAACTATTCAAAACTTTGGCAGGAATATTAAATAAAGCATTAAGCGGGCTAATGATCATTCCGGTGCGGATATACCAGTATGCTGTTTCACCATTTACTCCTGCATCCTGTCGGCATGTACCCTCCTGTTCGGAATACGCGATCAGGGCATTGCAGAAGCATGGCCCGATACGTGGTGGTTCACTTGCCGCAAATCGTATTTCGAGATGCCATCCCTGGGGTACCGAAGGTTTTGATCCGGTTCCGACAATAATTATCAAAAAAGTTAAACTTTCAAAAAAGCAAAAAAAAGGCGTGAAATATTACGATCTGCTTAAATCCAGAGTCATTACGCTGATGCTAATTCCCTTGCTTATTTTTGGGATTTCATGCAACAACAACAAAACCGGGCAGGTTGATTCTGGCAAAAGTGTACTGGTGAGCATCCAGCCTTATGCCTTTTTTGTGGAGAGCATTGCAGGAAAAAACCTGGAAACACACGTGCTCATTCCTCCCGGAACAACCCCGCATGTTTATGATCCCACACCCCGGCAAATGGCCGACATAAGCCGTATGGATATGTATTTCTACAATGGCGACCTCAGTTTTGAGCAATCATGGATCGATAAAGTTAAAAGCAATTATCCGGATCTCCAACTGGTTAAACTCAATCAGGGTATTGCGCTTTTGCATGGCCATGAATGCAACAACCCGGATCATCACCATCATGACCATGGCGTTGACCCACACACCTGGCTTTCGCCTGAAAACGGGTTAATAATCGCAAAGCAGATTTTTGAGGCACTCAAAAATAAATATCCGGAATCCGCTGAGTTATTTGAAAAGAATTATCAGAATCTTGTTCAGGAAATCATCCGGTTGGATAAAACCATCGAAGAAAAACTCTCAAATATTTCATCCAACAAATTCATGATATTTCATCCATCACTTTCGTATCTTGCCAATGATTATGGCCTTGAACAGATAGCCATCGAATTTGAAGGCAAGGAACCATCACCATCACAACTCAGGTCATCCATCGACCTTGCAAAGCAGGAAGGCGTGAGCTGCATCCTGGTTCAAAAAGAATTCGATATGGAAAATGCACGAATAATTGCGGATGAAATTGATGGAGAAATTGTTCAGATAGACCCATTATCAAAAAATTGGGCTGAAAACCTACTGGACATTGCCCAAAAAATAAGTGAAGCCTCAAAAAAGGAAAGGTAAACTAAATGGCACCAATCGTTGAATTGAAGGAAATTACAGCAGGGTATGGAGATGATGTTATCCTGAAAAAGGTAAACCTGACGATTAAAAATGATGATTTCATCGGTGTGATCGGGCCAAATGGTGGTGGAAAAACCACGCTGGTAAAAGTTATTCTTGGGCTGATTAAACCAATCTCAGGACAGGTAATTGTTAACCATTCGGAAAATGGAAAGGGAAGCAACACCATTGGATATTTGCCCCAAATTAACCGCACCGACCAAAAATTTCCCATTACAGTTTTGGATGTTGTTTTATCTGGTTTGGCCGGTTCGCGGAATATATTTAAACGGTTTTCAAAACAGGAAGTCAGCAATGCGAGGGAACTCCTCAGGCAGATGGGCATCACCAACCTGGAGAAAAAAAACATTGGCGAACTTTCGGGAGGCCAGATGCAGCGAGTTTTTCTTTGCCGCGCTATTATTTCAAACCCTGAATTGCTTATCCTGGATGAGCCCAATACTTTTGTGGACAACAAATTTGAAAGTGACCTCTACAAAACGCTTAAGACCCTTAACGAAAAAATGGCCATCATGATCGTTTCGCACGATGTAGGAACCATTACGTATTATGTGAAAACGATAGCCTGCGTAAACCGTGAACTGCACTACCACGAATCCAATAAAATTACTGAGCAGCAGCTTGCAGCCTACAATTGCCCAATTCAGATAATTGCTCACGGCGACGTGCCACACACCATCCTGCATCAGCATGATCATGAAAATTAATTACAAATGGAATTAATAGTAAAGTCGCACGGCCCTGCTTCTCAACATGTTCTAAAGCTCGGCCGT
>CAYNDN010000297.1:0-6022 GCA_964395075.1 uncultured Lentimicrobiaceae bacterium
GTTGTTTTTAAATATTCTGTTGGCAAGTCTGAGGGGAGGATATTGAAGAACATCTCCACCACGCCGCATTCCCCCGGTGTCAAATTCCCGCATAGCCAGTTGCTTATCCATGTCCTGATAATCGTATGAAAAACCTGTTGCCACAATCAGATCTTCATACCCGTTTAAATTAACATCCATAAAATAGGTCGCCCACGACCACTCACTGGCTGCCAAACCGCTATACCAGGCTATTTGGGAGAAGGTAATATCCCCTCGATTCAAATACACCGAATTACGGTTGTGAAGAGTTCTGCCCTGATATTCTTCCAAATGCTCAGAAAACTGACGAATTCGTCTGTTATGTTTCTGACTCAGCATTTCAGTCACCACAAAATCAAGATTCCCGTTGCGGTTGATATCGGAAAAATCAACTCCCATGGCAGCAAAACTAATATTGCGAATGGCATTTTTTTCAACCGGCCGGAATGTACCATCACCCTTATTAATCCACAAGCGGTCGGGTGTCCAAAAATCATTGGCAACATACAAATCCGGCAAACCGTTACCCGTAATATCGCGAAAAGTTGCTGTCAGACCCCACTCTTTCAGCAATCCTTTTGGATTACCATTCTCATCCAAAAAATATTTCCAATCGTCAGCACGCTCAAATATCCCGCCTCCCCGGTTGATATACAACTCATCCTTTTCGCCCACTTCATTTCGATAAACTTGCCCGGATGTCTCTACCATCATATAATACTCTTCAAATGAAGGCAATACTTTTAATTTACCATCTACCATCTCTACAGTATTTTCCATCGCCAGTTCGTCTGGCCCATACAGATCCCTTACCGTTTTTTCTTTGTAGTTGGCAATATACAGATCAGGCAGCCCGCTTCCATTGATATCGGCCAGAGCCATTGTTGTAGCACCAAGGCTTTTACCCAGTCCGCTGTCTTCTTTCAAAGTAAAGGTTCCGTTTCCGTTATTGATATACAGGACATTTCCCTTATTCAGTGAACTGATAAGCAGATCAAGATCCCCGTTTCCATTTACATCTGCAAAAACAACACCAGTCGAATTGTATTCCTCATGAGAAACTCCAGCCTCATCTGTAATATCTTTGAAACGAAAATTCCCCAGATTCTCATATAGTCTGTTAGGACCATCCAGGCTTGCAAAATAGATATCGACAAGGCCGTTCCCGTTAATATCCCCCACGGCCACACCCGATCCGTTCAGATAATGCCGGTTCTCTTCGATGAGCTGTTCTCTCACATCATTTCTGAAAAGAATCCCTGTTGTTGATGAGTTTAGCAGATCAAATCCGGTTTTAGCAAAAAAACCGGGGTTCACCTCGGCCCACCGGTATCCGTTTTCGTCATTCCACTCGAGATCCGGCGAAGATGAGCATCCATTCAAAATGATAAGTAAAGTCGAAAAAACAACTATAAAACACTTTATTCCCGATGGCATACAATTCTAAATAGTGGATAATTACTTCTAAAGCAAACTCTATTCAAACCCAATTACACTTCAAAATCATCAGCTTTTACGTATGCTTCTATTAAAGCAAGTTCGCCATCTTTTCCCTCAATAGATCGGCCATGTTCCATTCCAACGATACCATCAAATCCTTTTTCATATAAAAATTTAAAAATATTCTGATAATTGATTTCACCTGTACCGGGTTCGTTGCGGCCGGGATGATCTCCAAGCTGCAGATAAGGGATTTCATCCCAGGCTTTTTCCATATTTGGAATCATATTTCCCTCTGTTATTGCCTGATGGTATGCATCGTATAATATTTTACAAGAAGGGCTATTCACTGCTTTGCAGATTCTGTAAGCCTGTGATGTTTTAGTAAGTATCATTCCGGGATGATTTACAAGAGTATTCAACGGTTCGATAACAATAACCAAACCATGTGGTTCAAGAATTTCGGCCCCGCGTTTTAAAGCATCAATAACATTTAATTCCTGGTAGTCTTTATCCAATCTTAAATCAACGAAACCGGGAACAACAGTCATCCATGTGGCATTTACTCGTTTTGCAACATCCACAGACTCCCTTATTTCTTTCAAAAAATGATTCAGAATTTCCGGATCTCCTTTTGTTAAAGTCGGTTCTCTCCAATTGATAGTATTCGCAACAAAAACTCCCATTTCCATATTGTGATCCTCAAGCTGTTTGCCAATCTGCTCCTGAGTACGAACCGGACGGCCTTTCATACCGTTATCTTCAAGGCCTTTGAACCCGAGTTCAGCCATAAAGGTCAACTGGTCTAATAAATCCTCACCTGCATGCTGGCGGAACATACCAAAGTGAGGCGAATATTTCAGTTTAAAATCATGTTTTTTTAAAATGTCTGATTTATTCATCTCCGGTATTGGTTTTTTTATGAATTTTGTTCCTGTGCTTATTGCAGCACCGGCCAGCAAGCTATTTTTTATAAAGTTTTTTCTATCCATTCTTTCTTATTTACTGGTAATGAATTTGAACTTGAATTTAAAAAATAAGTGCTGATAATACTTATGTTTCAGATGAAGAAATCACATCTGTTTTCCCCGGTACAGGAACTGGGTAAAATCCATTATCATCCGGCAAAACAGCTGGATTTGCATCCCAGGCTAATCTTGCCGGCATCAAATTCTGTTCTGAATTAATTGCATCTTCCCACGTGATTACCTGTCCTGAATAGGTAGCCATTCTTCCCATTATTGAAGTAAGTGTACTTTTCGCACCGTATTCCGTATCGTTCAGGACCTTCCCGGCTCTTATAGATGCAAACAATTCGTTATGCTCTTGCTGGTATGGATTTGGATCCGGTTCACTGTTGTGATTATAAATTGATATACCATGGTAATCCTTCATCATGCCTTGTCCGCTCCCATCTGTAAAAACGGTTCCTTTTGTTCCCTGAAAAACCTCATCCACCCGATTCATACAACCTTCCTGATGACGGCACTGACTTGCAATAACGGCTCCTCCCGGATAAGTGAACTCTACAAAGTGGTGATCAAAAATTTCCCCAAACTCTTTTCCGGTTCTTACCTCCCGGCCACCCATACCCTGGGCAGACTCCGGATATTCGCCTATAAACCAATTGGCCACATCAATATTGTGAATATGTTGTTCAACAATGTGATCACCGCATAACCAGTTAAAATAATACCAGTTTCGCATTTGATATTCCATTTCCGTCTGTTCTGGCTTTCTCTCTTTTACCCAAACACCGGCACTATTCCAATAGACCTGCCCGGATAAAATGTTGCCAATTTCATTATTTTTAACGCGTTTGAATATCTCTCTGTAGTTATTCTGATAGTGACGTTGTAGCCCAACAACTACGTTCAGCTTTTTTTGTTTAGCAATTTCATTGATCTTTAAAACTTTCCTGATGCCCGGTGCATCCGTTGCCAATGGTTTTTCCATAAAAATATGTTTCTCAGCCTGAACTGCTGCCTCAAAATGATCCGGGCGAAACCCGGGTGGTGTTGCCAGTATTACAACATCGGCAAGGTCAATTGCTTTTTTATAGGCATCAAAACCGGTGAACTTATGTTCTTCAGGCACATCCAGTTTATCAGTTTCGCCATATCTTTTCTCAAGATTTTCGTAGGTTTCATCCAACCGCTCACGAAAGGCATCAGCCATAGCCACCAGTTTTACCCCCTCATCAGCCTGAAGTGCCTGATTTGCTGCACCTGCCCCCCTGCTGCCGCATCCAATCAATGCAATTTTGAGTGTCTCACCGCCTGCAACATTCGCGCTGGCAGAAACAGGCAGTGAACTTAACAGGATGCCGCCACCGGTTGCCAGTGCTGACTTTTTAAAAAAATCACGCCTTGAAATTCCGTATTGAGAAGATTTTTCTTTTTTCATTTGTTTTGCCTGTTTTCATTATTTAAAGTTATAAATATATAAACTCTTAAAAGTCTTCCATCGCTTCTAGCCAGTATTGCTCTATCTCCTCGGGGGATGGAGTTGTTTTCGGCCTTATAATCCTGAATCCAAGGAAACGTGCATTTGTGTGCCACCAAAGACTTTTTGGAAGCTGCGGATCAAGCATTTTCCATTTTCCTGAGGATCCTCTTCTTTTTCCACAATGTACCTCTTCCTGATCATCCATCCATGAACCACCCCGAACAGCACGGGGATAGAGCTCTGTTGGCTTGAACCAGGGATTCTCGGCAGGATCCCCCTCAAGCCGTTCAATATAATTCTCTACATATTGATCCATAGTCCATTCGGCTACATTTCCCTGCATATCGTGCAGACCAAATTCATTCGGTTCTTTTGTCCCGGTTTTTTGATAGCTACCGTTGCTATTCTCTTTATACCATTCAAATTTTTCCAGATCATCCGGATCATGATATCGGTTGGTTTCTGAACCCGCCCTGCATGCATATTCCCACTCAGCTTCGGTTGGCAGCCGATAAAACCGGCCTGTTTTGGCAGACAGCCATTTGGTAAACATAACAGCGGCATAGTGGGTCATGCTGATTGCAGGTTTTCCGTCCCTGCCCATACCAAAACTCATATCCACATAAGGGGGAGTTGGCAACGAAATTGCATCTGCTGAAATTCCAAGTGGTTCAGCATCGGTTTTTATCTGATCCATAAAATCGTTCATTACTTCTTTAGCAAATAGATCATATTGCTCCCACGTAATCTCATGCCTTGCCATCCAAAACGAGTCTACCTTTACCTGATTCAAGCCTGGACCCATATTAAAAACTCCTCCGGAAACGGGAGTCATATCTATCAAAATGCCACTATTCGGAATGCTTTGAGAATAAGGAACAAATTTATCATTAATTTCAATACTTATATTTAATCCAAATAAAATAATTGAAGCTATAATAAGTAGTATTTTTTTCGGACACATGAAGGGCAACTTTGTATATTTTTTCTGGTTAAACCCTGATTTTATTTATTTATAAATCGATCCGAAAGTTTATAATTGCTGGTTATATAAATAAAATATCAGACGAAACAGTTTTTGAATCAGTTGCTCGTCTGAAATTTTTAAGTGAATTTTAAAAATCAGTAATTCGGATTTTGAACCAATCGGTCATTTCGGTTGATTTCATCCCGCGGTATAGGCATAAAATACATTTTATCTTCCCATGAACGATCCTGAACTTTCTCAACTTCAATTCTTGTATATTCATAATTTATAATGGGTTCACCCTGAAGAAGTTCGGCTTCAAGGGTTATACCAAATGCATCTTCAGCTTCATATACAGGCGCAACCATCCATCTACGGGTATCAAAATATCGGTGTTCTTCGAAGGCAAGCTCAACACGACGCTCGTTTCTATACCTTTCTATAAGATCCTGTCCTGTATCATTTATTTCAGGCATATTTACACGCCTTCTGATTCGGTTAATAGCATCCCTGGCATCCTGTTCCATTCCAAGTTCTATAGAAGCTTCGGCATAATTCAATAATATTTCAGCAAATCGAAAATAATGCCAAGCTCCCTCCTGAACTTCAAAGACGTGCTGAACTTCGGGATCTATAAATTTTTTGAGTATATACCCAGTAAAAGTTCCATTCCAATCCTCTACAGTGCTGTTGCGTGAATCCAGTCCACCACGACTGGAAATTACATTTCCGCTCTCATCCACTATGTCCAGTTTTTTGAATGTTTGTATACGTCCAAAAGGATCCTGCTCGTCGATTCCAGCAAGACGGGGAGACCATTCTGACCGGTCATGCATAACGGTTGCAGAAAAGCGTGGATCTCTGTTATCAAATGGCGCTTCCGCATGAGCCGGGTTATTCCAGTCAAATTCTGTTCCATCCTCCATTTCAAAAGCGTCTACAAAATTCTGGATCGGTGCATTACCACCCCAGTTACGATACCCGTTAGGACCATTAAATAACCCTACATCCGCTTCATACCATTCAAAGTCGAATTCACTGAAAAAGAATGATGAAAACAATGCTTCTTCATGTTGTTTCAGTATAAAAACTTCCGCAAAATTTTGTGATACATTTTCTTCCGGAGCAGGATTTGCTTTGTATAAA
>CAYNDN010000297.1:6032-6436 GCA_964395075.1 uncultured Lentimicrobiaceae bacterium
TTTGCTGCAACTCTTGCATCCTGCCACATAGCCATTTGATTGGCACTCGTAAATCCGACCAACTCAGGATTGGAAAAACCGGGCGCCCATTCTGAAACATTGTGAAACAGATCACTTGCTGCAAAAAGAAGCACCCTTGATTTTAAAGCCATTGCACCTGCTGCATTTGCTCTTCCGATATTGTTACCTGAATGTTGAACAGGGAGTCTTTCGATTGCTTTTTCAGTTTCTGAAACAATGAAATCTACAGTTTCACCAAATGAATTTCTTTCAACCAGAAAGTTTTCAGGATCATCACCAAGTGAAAAAACCTCTTCAATAATAGGAACACCGCCCCACTGCCTCAATAGCAGCCAATAAAACCACGCACGCAAATAATGCGCTTCGCCAGTCATCCTCTCCTT
>CAYNDN010000298.1:0-3986 GCA_964395075.1 uncultured Lentimicrobiaceae bacterium
CGATTTTTACTGAAATCTCCTTTATGCTTTTGTTGCTCCGTAATGCTGTGATTTTAAAGTTTACCAGGTTTTTACCGGTCATTTTTTGATACAAACTTCTGTAAACTGCTTCAGCCACACCACCACTTGCTCCAATGATCTTTCCGGCGGAGCTGCGAATGGCAAATGGCCCGTCGGCCAGTTCCGGTGCCGATTGTTGAATGTCAAGTCCCATCAACCTGATCATCCGGGCTAGTTCCCTTGTTGTGAGGACTGTGTCTACATCCTGGATTCCTTTGTGGGTGTGTTCGTCGCGTTGCGCTTCAAACTTTTTGGCTGTGCAGGGCATCAGCGACACGCTGTGAATGGTTTCAGCCTTAACTTTTTGTTGCCTTGCAAAATGATGCTTGATGAGGCTGCCCATGATCTGCTGAGGAGATTTACAAATCGCAATGTTACTCAACATATCAGGATGGTATTCCTCCATGAACTTGACAAATGCAGGGCAGTCGCTTGAAAACATGGGAAGTGCTTCCTGGTTTTCGATTCTGCTTACCAATTCATCCACAATCTGCGTCACCATAATATCTGCGGCAAATGCAGTTTTAAACACTTTTTTGAACCCCATTTTATGAAGGGTGGCAACCAAAAGGCCGTCTATTTCTTTGCCGGGTTTAACGTTAAACTCTTCAGCCAATGACACCGATACGGTGGGTGAAACCTGAACTACAGGATATTTCTCCGGGTTCTGTAGCGTTTCCATCACCTGGCTGATATTATCTTTTTCGTGGAGTGCACCTGTTGGGCATACCATTATACATTGGCCGCAGGTAATGCAGTTGGAAATATTTAACCTGTTGTTGAAAGTTGGCCCCACCTGGGTTTTCATACCCTTGCCAATAAAGTCGAAAGTGCTCACGCCGATCCTTTCTTTGCAAACACGCACGCAGCGGCCGCAGAGGATACATTTGTCAGGATCACGCACGATGGCTGCACTGGATGGGTCTTTCTTGAGTTTTCTCCTGACCATCGGTAATCTCCTTTCGCGTATGCCGAGTTCTTCGGCCAGATTTTGCAGCTCGCAGTTTCTGTTGCGGATGCAGTACAGACAATCATCGGGGTGGCTCGAAACCAGCAATTCCACTATTGTCCGCCTGGCACGGATCACCCTGGGTGAATGGGTGTGAATCTTCATCCATTCTTCCACTGGATGCGAACAAGAAGGGACCAGGTCATTGTTGCCTTCAACCTCAACAACACAAATCCTGCAAGCTCCGGTTGGCGTAAAGGTCTCCATGTTGCATAACGTTGGCACCGTAATACCGTTTTTACGCAGGGTTGTCAGGATGGTGTCGCCTTTCTTTGCCTTGATGGCCTTGTTATTTACTTCAATGTTAAAAACCATTTTTTGGTTTCAGTAGTTATTTGTTTTATCCTCTAAAGTTTTTCACCTTCACCACCCAAAAAAATGTCGGATCTGGCTTTACCGGGTTGTTTTAACTTGTCTGAATATATTGTTCACTTTGTTACTCTGCTGTGCGCTCTGCATCCCCACCCTCAGTACTCCATTACCCCAACACGCCATTTTTTCATCAAACCATATCAATTGCTGAAAATTTGCATACTTCATAGCAAATTCCGCAACGGGTGCATTTTTCCTGATTGATGAAATGGGTTTCTCTCGCCGCTCCTGTAATGGCATCTTCCGGGCACTTTTTCATACAAACAGTACATCCGGTACATCTTTCGGCACTAATCATGTAGGCCCTCAGGTTTTTGCAAACATTGGCTCTGCATTTTCTTTCGTAGATATGTTCCTCGAATTCATCCCTGAACCACTTTAAGGCTGAAAGAACCGGGGTTGGAGCCGTTTTACCCAACCCGCACAACGAAGTTTCCTTGATTACTTCTGCCAGACTTTCTAATTGCAAAATGCCTCTGAATCTTACGAGGGACTCATGGTTCTGCGTATCGGCAGGCCTTTCTGTGATGGCTTGTAAAATTTTATTCATCCTGTTGATGCCTTCGCGGCAGGGAATACACTTTCCGCACGATTCTTTTTCCAGAAAACCTATAAAGTATTTTACGATGTCGACAATACACTTGGTTTCGTCCATCACTACGAGGCCTCCGGAGCCCATGATCAGGTTTTCCTGCTTAAAAACATCATAGTCAATCTTGATGTCAGTATGTTCCTGTGGGATTAAACTACCGGACGGGCCACCAATTTGAATGGCTTTCAGGTTTTTCCCGTTCTTCAATCCACCGCCAATTTCCCAGATGATCTTTTCAAGCGAAATGCCGAAGGGCACCTCAATAATTCCCGTATGTTTTGTGTCGCCTGTCAGGGCAAAAAGTTTAGTTCCTTTGCTGTTTTCCGATCCAAATTGCCTGAGCCATTTAGGGCCATTCAGCATGATCAGCGGCACGATGGCCAGGGTTTCCACATTGTTAACCACCGTGGGTTTTCCAAATAAACCTTTCACAGTAGGATAGGGTGGTTTTGGCCTTGGCATGCCTCGCCGGCCTTCAAGGCTTTTAAGCAATGCAGTTTCTTCACCACACACAAAAGCTCCCGGCCCCTGCCTCAAAAAAACCTGAAGGTTGAAGCCACTGCTAAAAATATTGTTTCCGAGCAACCCTGCTGATTTTGCCTGCTCCAGTGCAGCCTTGAGTCTGCGCACAGCAATGGAATATTCTGACCGGATATATATGTATGCTTTTGAAGCACCGCAGGCATATGCAGCTATCGCAATGCCTTCAATCAGTCTGTGTGGATTACCCTCAACGAGTGTACGGTCCATGTAAGCCCCGGGGTCACTTTCGTCAGCATTGCAAACGAGGTATTTTTGTTCGCTACCGGTAGCCCGGACTTGCTTCCATTTGTTTCCCGTTAAATATCCGTCACCGCCTCTTCCCCTGAGGCCGCTTTGCTCAATCATGCTGCAAACCTCATCAGGCGGATAGTTCAGGATGGTTTTGATGAAGGGGTTGTACCCTTCCCTGCTGAGGTATTCATCAAGGCTTTCCGGTGCAATCTCTCCGCAATCGTAAAGCAATAACCGCTTCTGATTTTTAAAAAATGGAATATCGTTTAAAACAGGAATATTTTCCCAGTATTCAAGGCTGTCGCTGCGAAATTGTCCAAGAATGTGGTTTCCGGAAATGTGATTGTGGAAACACTCATCCAAAAGTTGACTAACCTTTTCCTGATTCACCTTTTGAAAGCTAATCCTTGTCTTTCCCGGAAGCTGCACATCCATGAGCGGTTCAGCGCTGCACAATCCAATGCATCCAACTTCCACTATATCGGCATCATAATCCGATTTATTAAGGTATTCCTGAACGGCTTTCAGTGTTTGGCCTGCGCCGGCAGCTATGCCACATGTTCCTGTTCCGATAAATATCACCGGCTTGCGCAGATTGGTTCTCAGTAAATCGTTTCTTCTTTTTTGAACCTCCACACTATACTCCCTGGTGAAATTCATCACCATATTCTCAAGCAGGAATTTTGTATTTTTTTCGTCTGCCATTACAAGCCTTCTTTTTCTTTGATGGAAGAAATGATCTGGTGTATTATATCCTCTGTTACGTGGGTATAAAATTCTTCGTTTATACGAATTACAGGAGACTTACCGCAGGCACCCATGCAAGGAGTAGTTTCCAGGCTGAAAATGCGGTCTCCCGAAATTTCGTTATCATCAATGTTCAGCATTTTTTTTAACATCCCGAGCAAGTATGAAGAACCTTCCATATGGCAGGCTGTGCCATTGCATACCTGGATTTTATATTTTGCTCCCGGCGTAAACCTGAACTGGTCGTAGAAAGTGGAAACAGCGTAAACCTTGCTGGTAGGGATGTTGAGGTATTGGCTTACTTTCACAACTGCTTCTTCAGGAATGTAGCCTTCTTCAAGTTGCACTTCCTGGAGTATGGGCAGCAAGTTTTCCCGATCATTATTAGGGAACCTTTCCAAAATCACCTCAATCCTATTCATCCATTTAATT
>CAYNDN010000298.1:3996-5321 GCA_964395075.1 uncultured Lentimicrobiaceae bacterium
AATTATTAAACAGTTACAAATTAGATTCACAAAATTAATACTTTTTTGTTAATTAATTCACATTGTTAATTTTATAACAAAAATTGAAAGAGTTACTTTTTTTATGATCTTTGCTACTAAATTCAGGCTCTGCTACAAATTTTGTGGATTAAACCAATTAAATATGAGTTTCCACAAAAATTGTAATGGTACCAAAACTATTTAAGTGTAATGCTCAAAAGGAAAACACTGCTGATTTGTTTAGGCAGCTCCTGTTTTGCCAGGGGAAACAAGCTATTGGTTCAGGAAATCAAACAATTCCTCGATGAGCATAAACTTGGGCATCGGGTTGAGTTTAAAGGAAAGCACTGTTTCAGCAATTGCGAAAACGGGCCTGCAATTCAAATAGATGACCAGCGATACGACCACATCACCAAAGATAACATCCGGGAAATTCTCGAAAAAGAACTATTAAACACATCATGGGATTAATCCAGATAAATCCTGATAAATGTAACAACTGCCTGCATTGCGCAAGGGTTTGTCCTGTTCATGCCATCATTGTTAAGGTAGGACAGGAACATCCCGAGATCGATCATAACCGGTGCATTGGTTGTGGTACTTGCATTAAGGCCTGCCCCGAATCCGGTTTCGCTTATCACAATTCTGCTCCCAAAGTACAAACCCTGCTGAAATCCGGGAAAAAGACTGCTGCGCTGGTTGACCCGAGCATTTCAGGTGAGTTTCCGGATATTGCCGATTATCGCAAGTTTGTGGAGATGATCAGGCAACTGGGGTTCGAAATTGTTATGGATGTTTCGTTTGGCGTTGACCTGGTAGCCAGGAAATATAAGGAACTTTTCAGCAAAAGCCAGGGCAAATATTATATCACCGCCAATTGTCCGGCCATCGTTGAATATGTACAAAAATTCCATCCCGATTTAACCGATAACCTGGCTCCGATTGTTTCGCCCATGGATGCCATGGCAAAGGTTGCCCGCGAAATACATGGGCAGGATCTGCAAACAGTTTTTATTGGGCCATGCGTTTCAGCAAAATTACATGCTCGTGATTTTGATGAGGAAACTTCGGTTGATTCGGTTTTGACATTTAAGGAACTGCGTGAATTGTTTAAGGAGCAAAACATCCACGAGGGGCAGCTCGAATTTTCAGAGTTCGATCCGCCATATGGCCGCAAAGGTGCTCTTTATCCCATCAGCAAAGGAATACTTGAAGCTGGCGAAGTGAATCAAAATTTGCTGGATGGGAATGTGGTTACGCTTGAAGGTAAACAGGAATCGCTGAAGGGCATCGAATCCTTCGAAAAAAATATTGCTACAATCCAA
>CAYNDN010000298.1:5331-6433 GCA_964395075.1 uncultured Lentimicrobiaceae bacterium
GACCGGGGATGACAACCAGTGGCGATCAGCAAGAAAGGAATTCGCTCGTGGTTGATTATGCCCGGAAACGACTGCAGAAGCTTGACGAGAAACAATGGGAAGCTGAAATGCAGAAGTTTGAAAAACTGGACCTGAGCAGAACTTTCAAAAAGCATGATCGCAGGGCAAAGAAACCATCGGAAGCCAGGGTGAATGAAATTTTAACCCTGCTCGGTAAAACCGGCAAGCGGACAAACATGTGCTCCGCCTGTGGCTTCGATTCCTGTAAAAGTTTTGCTGAAGCTGTGGCACAGGGTTTTACACGTACCGATATCTGCCTCGATTTCAATCTTAAAAACAAAAGCAAATACATCAGCACCTTGCGGGATTCAAATGCAAAATTAGATGCTGAGATCGAAAGCTTGAAAAAAGAGCTTACTGACCGCATGGCCGAATTTGAACTTGCAAATGATAAACTGGAAACCTCCCGCGCCATCATGAACCAGATACCATCAGGTGTGGTGATTGTGGACGACAAGTTGAAGATCACCTCATCAAACCGCAGTTTTATCGATTTACTGGGTGACGAAGCCCGGGAGATCGATGAGATTATTCCCGGCCTGCGTAGAGCAGACCTGAAAACGCTGGTGCCTGTGCAGTTTTATAAACTGTTTCAGAATGTGCTGGCCACCGGCGAAAACATCCTGAGCCGCGATGTAAAAATCGAGGAAGCTTTCCTGAACCTGAGCGTTTTTTCCATCAGGGAAAAAAAAGTGGTTGGGGGGATTGTGCGGGATATGTTCTCGCCGGAAGTGCGCAACGAGCAAATCATACAGCGGGTAACCGAGGTCATCGACCAGAACCTGGAAATGGTGCAGCAGATAGGCTTTCTGCTGGGCGAAGGCGCATCCAAAACTGAGGCCATGCTCAACTCGATCATCCAGTTGCACCGGAAGAAGAAAAAATAGGATTGGAGTTAATCGTTAAATGTTATTCGTTATTTAGTCATGCGATTAACCAATAACGAATAACTCAATAACCAATAACGATTAACCAAATTGTCCCGGGAATTTCACATAGAGATACATTGTTCGCAGCGAAACCATGAAGGTGAGCGCATTTG
>CAYNDN010000299.1:0-6401 GCA_964395075.1 uncultured Lentimicrobiaceae bacterium
AGGGGTTTTCCTCAATGGAACCTTTAACGGCTGGTGTGGTGATTGTACACCAATGGTTGAAACCGCCATTCCGGGAGTGTATGAAACTACGCTTACTTTAATCCCGGGAAATTATCTCTACAAATTTACTGTTGACGGCTGGACCGATCAGGAGTTTTTTGATGGAGGTGAACCTTGTACCTTAGAGCATGACGGATTTGTTGACCGTTTCGTTGAAGTTACCGAAAGCACTGTTTTACCAACTGTGTGCTGGGAATCTTGCGAAGCATGCCTTGACCCGGTTGATGTAACTTTCAGTGTGGATATGTCACTCTTCCAGGGGGAATTTGCCAATGTATATATTAGTGGTGAAATGAATGGTTGGTCAGGCGACGCCAATCAAATGCTCGATCCTGATATGGATATGATTTATGAAATTACACTTTCTCTTGTGCCAGATGGTTACGAATATAAGTTTACCCTCGATAACTGGGCAATTCAGGAGGAGTTTGAAGGAGGTGAGCCATGTACTGTTACAAACGGCCCGTTTACAAACCGTTTTGTAGAAATAGAAGAAGCGGGTGCGTTGCCTTTGGTGTGCTGGAACTACTGTGATGTTTGCCCCGATTACCTGGCAGGCTGGAGAGGTATTTCAAGCAATCTCCTGCAGGAAAGTAAGGCATCTATGGAAGAAGTGTTTGAGCCGATCATTGATGATGTAGTGATCCTGGTAAGTAACGATGGTATTTTCTGGCCTGGATATAACATCAACACCATTGGTGATTGGGATACATACAAAGGTTATAAAATAAAGTTTGATGCTGATATATGGTTTGAATTTGAAGGTGAGCCTGTTGAGGATAAAATGGTTTCCATTGAAGCCGGATCCTACTATATTCCTGTATTGAGCGATGAAGCAGTATTGGTTGACGATGTCCTTGTTCCACATGCTGATGCGATAGTTTTTGTGTACGATATGACAACCGGTGCTATTTACTGGCCTGATGGCGGCATTGTGCCCGGTGTTCCAGGTGCTTTGGAAGTGCTTGAGCCTGGTTATGCCTATTATTTGCTTACCAGCGATGATTTGGTACTTGATTTTGGTGTTGATGACAAAAATTCAGGTGTTCAGAATATTATGCCGGTTGTTGAATACCCGGTGGCGTGGAATAAAGTATCTGTAACCGGAAGTCAGCATGTCATCTCTATAAATACAGCATCTCTGGCTGAGGGTGATGTGGTTGGCGTTTTTAACAAGGATAATATCTTAACCGGTATCGCTCAGTATTCCGGATCAGGTGAAATGATGCCGCTGATTGTTATGGGCGATGATCAAACAACAGAAGATATTGACGGTATGATTGGTTCTGAAATGATGACCTTCAGGATCTACAGCAATGGCATTGAGGAATCTGTTCAGGCTGTTTATAATGAATCCTACAATCATGATGGTGTATTTGTTGAAAACGGCCTGTCCATCATCAATGAATTTAAAGCTGGCACAACAGGGATCAGCGATGTTGATAATTCAGCATTCAGCATCTTCCCGAATCCGAACAACGGTCAGTTCACCATTCAGGTTGCCGGAGACGCTAATTACGATGTTGTGGTACTCAATGTTCAGGGTCAGCAAATCTTCACAGATAACCTCAGCGGAAACACATCCATTGATCTGGGAAGCCAGCCGAAAGGTATTTATTTTGTAAAGGTTTCTAACGCAAACTCTTTGTCCATGGAAAAGATAGTCATCGAATAATTGATGATCGAATAATTCCACTGGACTAGTTCTCATAAATTTGGATTTAGAGGGGTATGTCATTGCAATTGCTTGTGCATACCCCTTTTTCTTTTCACTTTAATAATTTTATAAGATGGAGAATCTTCAACGTTTACCAATCAAAACAGCCGGCGTGTTATTGCTGCTGGTCTTCTTATTTCAACAGGCATTTCCACAATTTGTGCAGGTTGGAAACGGTAGTTACACCACGGTTTTTCCTGGTGTTGATCCCGCAGGCCGAAATTCTTATCCATCTGGTACACCCTATACATCTGGAGTTGCTGCTACCAAACCTGTCCCTACAAATGATTGGTGGTCGATGAAGATCAAAGAACCCCACGCCAACAACATGTTTAACTACCCAATGGCTCTTCGTACTATAAACGAAGGATTGGTAGTGAGTTACATCGAAGCCCCATCAGGCCCAAATGGCTCATCTCAGCCTATGGATGACATGCTGCCCATTGTTGTGGGTGTGGAAGGTTTGAATGCCTCAAGTGCAACTGTCTATGATTTCTCCGACTGGATGATTACCATGAACTGGGCCAATGGCTCACACAGTTTCAGTGCTTCGGCAGGCCTGGGAATGCCATTTATCTATTTCACCAAAAACAGTGCAGATGTTGCAAGCATAACAGTAAATATTGGCACCGCCACAATCTATGATGAAATGATTGTTGTTGAAAATTCGCATTACGGGCAGAACTACGCCATTTATGCGCCGGTGGGTTCAACCTGGTCGCAAAGCGGAAATCAATTTACCTCCAATCTTAACAATAAAAATTACTGGTCAATCGCCTACCTGCCTCCAGAAAGTGGAGCAATCATTGATCTGGCAAACCAGTATAAAAATCATGCCTACGTTTTTCCGCTAAATACGCTCACCTCATGGGAATATTATGAAAATACTTCTGTGTTGCGTACAGAGTTTACCGTGGAAACCGAAATCAAAGAAGGCTCAGGGGCTACCGTATTGCTTGGATTGTTGCCGCATCAGTGGAGCCATCTGGCACCGGATTCACCGGTTCCGGGAGAATATGAATATGCCTCCATCCGTGGAATGGTTAAAGTTTTGGAGAGTAACGAATTTTATGTCGAAGACGTTTTTCATGGCATTTTGCCAACACTGCCAAACCTGGTTCATTACAGCCCCGGTTATGATCCCACCAGTTTACTCGAAAAAATTCAGTTGATCGAAAATGATGGCCTTGCTACCTGGACCGACTCCTACAACGAAGGCCAGGTAATGAATCGTCTCATCCAAACTGCCCGTATTGCTGATTTAACCGGAAATACGGTGGGTAGAGATAAGATTATTGCTACCATCCAGGAGCGCCTCGAAGACTGGCTTACAGCCGAGGAAGGGGAAGTTGCATTTATCTATTATTACAATTCAGACTGGACCGCACTCATCGGTTATCCCGCCGGTCACGGTCAGGATTACAACCTCAACGATCACCATTTCCATTGGGGATACTTCATCCACGCAGCGGCTTTCCTTGAACAATTTCAGCCCGGATGGGCCGAAGGCTGGGGTGAAATGATCAACCACCTTGTTAGGGATGCAGCCTCAACCGACAGGGATGACCCATTGTTCCCCTTCCTGAGAAACTTCAGCCCTTATGCCGGGCATAGCTGGGCCAATGGTTTTGCCACATTCCCTTTTGGGAATGATCAGGAATCTTCATCCGAGAGTATGCAATTTGCTTCATCGCTTATCCATTGGGGAACGCTCACCGGGAATGATGAAATTCGTGATCTGGGGATTTATCTTTACACCACCGAACATACAGCAATAGAAGAATACTGGTTTGATGAAAATAACCGGACCTTTAAACCTGAATACAATTTTAGACTCGTTTCACGGATTTGGGGAAATGGTTACGATAACCAGACTTTCTGGACTTCCGACATTGCCGCGGCTTATGGTATCGAGCTTTATCCAATTCATGGTGGATCACTCTATCTTGGCCAAAATCATGATTATATCGAGGAGCTGTGGGCTGAAATGACTGAAAATACAGGGATTTTACAGAATCAGCCCAATGATAATTTGTGGCATGATATCTATTGGCAGTACCTGGCTTTTTTGGATCCGCAATGGGCAATCGATCTCTACGATTCCTACCCTGACCGCAATTTGAAATTCGGGGTTTCTGATGCACAAACCTACTATTGGCTCCACTCAATGAATGCTATTGGAAAAGTAAATCCTGAGTTAACAGCCTGTTACCCCATTGCCGCATCTTTTATTGATGAGGGCGAAAAGGTATATGTTGCTCATAATTATTCCAACGAAGATATTACTGTGGATTTCTCAGATGGCTTTCAATTGGATGTCCCGGCAAGATCGATGGCAACAAGCAGGGATATTTCAATCTCGGGTTCACTATCATCAAGCTTTACACAAGCCTTTGCAAATGGAAGTGTGGATCTCACTGCAAATATTTCCGGTGGGCAGGCCTCAAAGGTTGAGTTTTATGACGGGGATCAATACCTTGGAGAAATAACAGAAGCCCCTTATATTTTTACAGCTTCAAACCTGGTTGCG
Organism: uncultured Lentimicrobiaceae bacterium; assembly: GCA_964395075.1. GTDB lineage: Bacteria > Bacteroidota > Bacteroidia > Bacteroidales > 4484-276 > SABY01. The sequence continues at coordinate 4,308 of CAYNDN010000299.1, forward strand.
GGTAAACACAACTTTTATGCAAAGATTTATGATGGTGCTGACTTTGCCATCTCCAATGCAGTAACTGTAATTGTAGGCCAACAACTGCCTTACACTGGCTCAGTTTTTGCCATTCCCGGCGCCATTCAGCCCGGACTTTATGATAAGTTTGAAGGTGGGGTAGGGCAGGATGTATCCTACATTGATGTTTCGTTGGTTAATGAGGGCGGCTTCAGGCCTGAGGAATATGTAGATGCAGTTGAGGTAAACAGCGAAGGTGCCACTGTGGGATGGATAGCTTCCGGTGAGTGGCTTGAATTTTCAGTTATGGTTGATGACCAGCCCGGATATTATGCATTTGATTTCAGACATGCATCTGACAATCAGAGTGGGGGAGGGCCGTTCCATCTCGAACTGGAAGGAAATCAGATTACTGATCCTATCTTTACCAACTATACCGGTGGCTGGAACGATTGGCAAACCAAATCTTACGGACAGGTTCCATTGTCGCAGGGCGACCATATTTTAAGGATTGTTTTTGCCAGTGGTGAATTTAACCTTGGTGAGATGACCTTCACCTTTGATTCTCCCCTGGACTACAACCAGCCGGTTTCTGATGCCGGACAAAATGTTTCAGTAATCCTTCCGGCAACCACAGGTATGCTGGATGGAACAGGAAGTTATTGTCCGGGTTCTGAGACTTTAACCTACAAATGGACGCAGATTTACGGGCCTTCGGTGGTTGAATTTTCGGATGATGAGATTGCCAACCCGGAAATATCACTGCTCCAGGAAGGTATTTATTTGTTTGAGCTTTATGTGGAAAACCAAAGTGAGTTTAGCGATACTGATGAGGTGTTTGTAATCGTGAACGATGGTGGAGGTATGGCTCCGAATATTACCATCAACTATCCTGAAAACAACAGTGAGTTTACAAACGGTGAAGAATTTACTATTCTCGCCGAAGCGTCAGATCTTGATGGATTTGTAACCCAGGTTGATTTTTTTGAAGGCAATAACCTGATTGGCACGTTGACTGCCGAACCATGGCACCTGGACTGGAGTTTTGACAATACCGGCAACTACGTGCTTTCGGCGAAGGCTACAGATAACGATGGTAATCAAACCACTTCGCAATTGGTGAATGTAATTGTTACTCCGGCACCTCCATGTTATGGTACAGCTTACAATGGGGAATACGACTGGGAGTTTTCTCCTGATCAGGAAAACCCGACTTTAACGTTTATCCCGTCTCAGCCTGGGGTAGGAAGCCCGACATGTATTTTGTATTACAGTACCAGTCCAAATCCTCCATTTCCGGGTTATGGTGTTACACCAAATGAACCTTACCAGATTACTGCGCCCGAAGGAAGCACTGTGTATTTCTACTACACCTACTCGTGGCCTGGCGGAGGTGAGCACAATACCAGTGCAAATCCCGATCAGTTTGAGGTGGGTAACTGCGACCCAACGGTTGCGGTGCGGGATTTAGAGAGTACTCCAATGGTACAAATTTGGCCAAATCCGGTGAAATATTCCTTGAAATTCCAATTCACAGAAATCCCGGACGAGGCGGTGTTGTTTGATATTTGGGGCCATAAAATTGCCACGCTCACACCTGGCAACACTTTCTTTGAATATGACATGAGCCGGTTTGATGCCGGTTTGTATGTTGTGAGGGTTTTTAGTAAAAACAGGTATCATCATGTAAAATTCTTAAAGCAGTAATTTTAAGTTTTTAATGAGTTTTTTTTATTGGGCATGCTGAAGGGAAACCGGAAGCATGCTTTTTTTTGTTTGAGGAATTGGGCTGGGACTAATTTAAAATCAGCAATATACAATGATTATGTGCGATGGGTCCCTGATAAAACTAAAAAAATAGTTACTCAACTAAAATATTAGTTATAGATTTGCGTTTTCAATTTTGTAAAACGAATTTTATGAAAGAACTCACCAAAGCAGAAGAACAGGTCATGCAAATCTTATGGAAGATCGACAAGGGTTTTGTGAAGGATATACTCGAAGAACTTGATCCGCCCAGGCCGGCATACAACACAGTATCTACAATCGTTAGAATACTCGAGAAAAAAGGATTTGTAGGCCATAAAGCATATG
>CAYNDN010000300.1:0-6398 GCA_964395075.1 uncultured Lentimicrobiaceae bacterium
CGCCTGCACCCAGGGGACGAACATGCTCGGTATGTCGCGCCTGTTCGAGGCCTATAATCCTTCGGTTGCAGTCCATGGAAGGCACGAACACTCAAGGATATCGCTGGCCCAGGCCGAGAAATTACTCTTTGAAAAAACAGGCCACGGATAGAGTAACCGGATTTATCTGTTATTAACTAACTTCTGAATGATTTATCCCGTCGTAGGTTTGTTGTTTGAAACCCAAGCCAACGGAAAATAGGGGAGAATTTCTAAAAACACTTGACAATAGACGACTGGTCTATTATTGTATCCCCATGAAAACGGAAACAAAAGAAAAAATCATCCAGGCAGCGTTCGAGATTATTCATAAAAAAGGATTCAACAACACAGGTATTCAAGAAATTTTGACACGTGCCGGTGTGCCGAAGGGTTCGTTTTATTTCTATTTCCAAAACAAGGACGATTTAGGGCTTCATTTGATTGACTATTTCCTTGCTTCCTTTGTTTCCATGGCAGATGAAACATTGAAAACAAACGAAAGCCCTATTGCACAATTAAGGCTCCTTTTCGATCAACTTTTAAACAATTGCGAAATGGCAGACTTCCAAGGCGGATGCCTCATTGGCAACCTGGCGCAGGAAAGCGGTGGATTAGACGATAAGTTCCGGGTGAAATTGAACGAAGCATTCGATGTCATGCAAGAAAAAATCAAAGAGTTTTTACAAAACGCTGTATCGAACAACGAGCTGCCTGAAACAATGGATGTAGATAAAACGGCAGGATTTATTTTAAGCGGTTTGGAAGGTGCAATCCTTCAGATGAAAGTTACCAAAAGCACGGTGCCGTTTAGTGTCCTTAATCATTTTGTTTTTAATAAAGTGCTGAAATAAATAAATGGAAAGGTGATTATTTGCCGCTCGTCGGCATTTTTTTATGCACAATCAATAGACGACCAGTCTACTACAGCTCAACATGATTAAACAAAGGAGAAGGACCATGACATCATCATTGTTTTCTGAGTTTTCCATAAATGAAATCACGTTTAAAAACCGGCTGGGTGTGGCGCCCATGACCCGAATGTCAGCGACGGACAACAGCATTCCCCGACAGGATGTCCTAGATTTTTTAGTCACCCGGGCGAAAAACGGTGCCGGCCTGGTCTATACCGAGGCCATTGTAACGGACTATGAGAGTGCCCAAGGGTATCCTGGCCAGGCCAGGATATTGAACCAGGACCAGGTGGATGCCTGGAAAAAAGTGACGCATGAGATTCGCGGCCATGGTGCTGTTTCCATTGCCCAGGTCTTCCATTGCGGCCGTATGGCCTACCAAGGCGTGAATCCGGCCAACCGGGTCATCGGACCCAGCCCCGTTGCCCCAGCCCAGGACAATCCCATGACCGGTAAACCCTATGACCTGCCCCGGGAAATGACCCGGTTTGACATGGACCATGTAATCGCAGGCTTTGTGGAAACCGCCAGGGGGGTTGTGGAAGCAGGTTTTGACGGTATTGAACTCCATTGCGCCCATGGCTATCTGCTCAACCAGTTCCTCTCCTCCTACTCCAATCAGCGCACCGATGCCTATGGGGGGTCCATCGAAAATCGCTTCCGTTTCATCCACAAGGTCATCCAGGCAGTGAGGCCGGAAATTCCAGTGGAAAAACTTCTGGTGGTCAGGGTCTCCAACTGGGGCATTGCCGATATGGATGTCTCCCTGTTCAAAAACAAGGACGAATGGCAGGAGATGATCCAGTTGTTTTCCAATGAACCCATTGATGCCATTTCCGTATCCTGCTATGACGCCTCGGAAAAGGCATTCAGCACAGATAGAACCATGGCTGCGCTTACCCGGGAGGTGACGAAACTGCCTCTCATGATCTGCGGTAAAATCCATGACCGCAATTCTGCCGAGGCGGCCCTGGCAGATGCAGATCTTGTGCTCTCGGGCAAGTCAATGCTCCTGAATCCTGACTGGGTAAAGGATGTGTCGGCCGGTAAAGAGTTGAAGGTCTACGGATCTGAAGAGGCCGGGGTTGCCTATACGGACGTGCCTCTGCCCTAATTTTACAGTTCAGAATATTTTAGCCCCACAGTTGCATAAAAAACAATGGCAGCATAATAGGAGTAATTATGAAAAATGCACTGATTATTAACGCGCATCACGAATACCCCTTCTCCCAAGGTGAATTAAACAAGGAAATAGCCAAGCGAATAAAAGAACATCTTCAGGGTATCGGTTATGAAACCAAAACAACCACGATGAGAGATGAATGGGATGCTGAGGAAGAAGTCAACAAGCACTCTTGGGCAGATGTAATCATTTTGCAATCACCCACTAATTGGATGGGCTTGCCTTGGAGTTTCAAAAAGTACATGGATGAAATTTATACTGCTGGTATGTTTGGAAAAATGAGTCAAAACGATGGCCGTAATGCGGAAGCGCCCAAAAAGAATTATGGCACTGGAGGACTCATGAAAAACACAAAGTATATGCTCTCCCTAACCTTTAATGCGCCAGAAGAGTCCTTCAACGATGAAACTGATTTTTTCGAAGGGAAAACGGTTGATGATTTGTATTTTCCACAACACATGAACTTCAAATTTTTTGGAATGAAACCACTACCTACATTCGCTTGTTTTGATGTTTTGAAAAATGGAGATATTGAAAATGACTTCAAACGACTAGAAAATCACCTTGCAAGCGTATTTGGTGACAGGACTAAGATCTAAACGATTCATAACGTATAAGGGGCTTAACTTGCCCCTTCCTCAATCTAATTTAATCGCATTGGGAGGTGCTCAATGAAAAAATCAATCGGAAAAGCAGTTGTAAAGAAATTAATGGATGCCATAAACAGCCGTGATGTAGAGGCTGCAAAGATAGTATTAGATCCTGATTACGAACAACACAACCCGTTCATCGCAGATAAAGCTGAAGGATTATTAAATTTGTTTCCTGTAATAGAAGAGCAAAACATTCAAGTGGAAACCTTTTTCATGTTAGAAGATGGTGAACATACCGTTGCATTTAACAAATGGCACAATGCCAAAGCCTTTGGCCATGGTTGTAGTGAAATGGTTGCGTTTGATTTTTTTAAAGTGAATACTGATGGAACACTAGCTGGTCACTGGGATGCAATGCAATGCCAAAGCGAACCAAATGCATCTGGCAGAAAATTAACAGATGGCATTACAGAGATAACAGATTTAGGTAAAACAGAAGAAAATAAGAACAAACTAAAAAAAGCATTTGATATATTTATAAATGGTATACCTGAAGAAGCTGGAGCAACACTTAATGAATATTTTCACCCTGACTATAAGCAACACAATCCAAAAGGATCGGATGGCATTGAAGGCTTTTTCGCTGCCCTAATGAGCGGTGATGTCCAACCCAGATGGTTATTCGAAAAGCAATACATTGTCGTTGGTGAGGGTAATTTTGTACTTTCAATAGCCGAAGGAAAACACCTCGGTGCACATTCTATTTTTTATGATTTAGTTCGATTTGAAAATGGCAAAATAGCCGAGCATTGGGATGTAATTCAAGAGATACCGACCGAGAATCTCGCGAATGGCAACACCATGTTTAATTTCTAACAATAATAACAAACGATGTAAAAAAGGAGCTATCAATGAGTAAACTGTTTGAAACTACAGAGATTAACGGAATGAAGATGAGCAACCGGTTCGTTCGATCCGCCACATGGGAAGGTATGGCAGGAGATGACGGGGCGGTTACCCCGAAGCTGACTCAAACCATGGTGGATCTGGCCCAAGGCGGTGTGGGGTTGATCGTAACCGGGCATGCGTATGTCAGCCCCGAAGGACAAGCTGGTCCCTGGCAATTGGGAATTGACAGGGATGAACTGGTGGACGGGTTGAAGTCTATGTGCGATGAAGTTCACAACGCCGGTGGAAAAATTGTCGCCCAACTGGCCCATGCCGGAAATTCCGCCGTTGAGACGGCCGGTAATATCCCCCGTGCAGTTTCCGTATTCAAAGAGAATTCCGAATCCCCCCGACATGAACTGACTAAAGAAGATATCAAAACACTGGTCAAAGCATTCGGCGATGCAGCCGGACGTGCCAAAGAGGCTGGTTTTGACGGGGTTGAGATTCATTCGGCCCACGGATATCTGCTAAACCAGTTTTTATCGCCATTACACAACCTGCGGAAAGATGAATATGGTGGTTCCATAGAAAACAGGGCCAGGGTTCACATGGAAGTTTACAATGCTGTAAGAGAAGCCGTTGGCAAGGAATATCCTGTGCTGATCAAGATCAATAGTGAAGACTTCATGGAAAACGGCCTGACCTTGGAAGATTCGGTCGCGGTTTCCAAGATGCTCGCAGATGCCGGTCTCGACGCCATCGAGCTTTCCGGCGGCACTCCCGATTCAGGCAAACTTGGACCAGCCCGGGTCGGAATAAACAAGGAGGAGAAAGAAGCCTATTTCAAGGAAGCTGCCACCGTTTTTAAAAAGGAAATCGATTTGCCCTTAATTCTAGTGGGCGGCATGCGCTCGTTCTCTGTTGCTGCACAAATCATCGACAGCGGAATTGCGGATTATATCTCCATGTGCCGCCCCTTAGTCCGTGAGCCGGGGTTGATAAAAAGATGGCAGTCCGGGGATACCTCGCCGTCCACATGCAAATCCGACAATCTCTGCTTTGGTCCGGCAATGAGCGGTAAAGGGATTTATTGTGTGACGGAGGAGAAGGAAGGAGAGAAATGATCAAGCTGAAAGCCACAGCATCTTCCGAGCCACTGGACACCTTCCAGCATATGACCTTCGAGGTCTTGCTCAAACGATAGCAGGTTATCCGGTGTGCCATTGCTGGTACACATCCAACAACTAGACGATCTAGTCTACTACTAACAGGAGGCAACCCATGTTTATTCTGCACTACCAAACCCCGGAACAGGCAAGCGGCAGCGTTGCAGAAATCTATGACGTCTTCAAACAGAAACGCAGCCCGGTACCTGCCCCTTTGCAGCTTTCCAGCACCAGCCCTGGGTTGCTTGAGGTCATTTTCTCCCAAATCACGTATTTCATGAACCATAAAACACTCAGCTTTCCGCTTTTGGCAGCCATCCGCTTTCAGGCGGCCCAGGAGATCTGCTTCGATCACTGCGTAAATCTTAACAAGGTCTGGCTCAGCAAGACAGGTCTCTCGGAACAGGATTTGGCTGATCTCGCCGCCGGCAAGAATGTGGCAACCTTCAGCGAGGCAGAAAATGCACTCCTCGCTATCGTGAGCAAGGTCCTGCGCAAGGAGCGGATCACTGAGACAGAGGTGCAGCAACTCCGCGATCTCGGCTGGACGGACAGCGACATCCTTGACGCCTGCACCCAGGGGACGAACATGCTCGGTATGTCGCGCCTGTTCGAAGCCTTTAGTTTGCCAACAAGATAAGGCGGATTTTAAAACCATGAACTACGAAGCCATTATGTTTGAAGTGAAGGAACAGGTAGCCTGCATTACTCTGAATCGCCCGGAAGCATTCAATGGGTTAAATCTAACCTCCGGGAAGGAACTGATGCATGCGGCGATCCGCTGTGACGAGAGCCCGGAAATCCGGGCCGTTGTCCTGGCCGGAGCCGGCAAAGCCTTCAGCGCCGGAGGAGATCTGAAATTTCTTGCCGGATACGGTGATCAACTTGCCGTAGTTTTAAAAGAAATGACCGTGTATTGCCATGCCGCCGCTTCACGCCTGATCAGGATGAACAAACCCCTGATTACGGCCGTAAACGGTGCGGCAGCGGGGATGGGCATGAGCTTCGCCATTTCCGGCGATATTATCCTGGCCGCCGAGTCGGCATCCTTTACCGCCGCTTATACGGCGGCGGGGCTCTCGCCGGACGGCGCCATGACCTACCTTTTGCCGAGGATGATTGGCTTATCCAAGGCGCGAGAGATGATGATGACCAACCGCCGGGTGAAAGCCCAGGAAGCTCTTGAATGGGGCCTCGTCAACAAGGTGGTGCCTGATGGCGATCTGATGAAGGAGGCCGAAACTCTGGCGAAATCATTGGCAAATGGACCGACGCGTGCTTTCGGCATGGTCAAGAAACTCTTGAATGACAGTTTTACGGCGTCCCTCGAGACACAAATGGAACAGGAATCCCGGGGTATTTGCGAAATAGCCGGAACCATCGATGGTATCGAGGGTGTCAATGCCTTTGTCGGAAAACGACGACCTCTCTTCAAAGGTTGTTGAAACAGTTGGACCCGGCACTCTGCGGCAAAGGCTTTCGGCTGCGTGAAGCCCCTGACAACATGAATTTTCCGATGAGATCATGTGGCAAAAACCAAGGAGGATAAGGATATGTCAGCGTTATTGGAAATGTTAGGGTGCCGTTTTCCCATCATTCAGGGGCCCATTGCGGGCATGAACAGTCCGCGACT
>CAYNDN010000301.1:0-1596 GCA_964395075.1 uncultured Lentimicrobiaceae bacterium
CCCGTCTTTTGCTGAGCTGTTAAAAATCGCAGGCCTCTTATAAAACTTTCATGCTACCTTTATTCTAATGGGTTGCTTTCTGCTTCACATTTTTTCTCAAAACATTCTTATCTTTGTATTCGTTTATCATCATATCATGAAAAAGCCAATTTGGATAGTTGTTTTTACCGCTTTGTTAATTCAGGGGTTTTCCCAATCCACTGAGGTTCCCTTCACCCTTGAAGACAGGGACAGGATAATGCGAACCGAAGAGCAAATAAAGTCGCTTCGAATTGAAATGAATGCAAAGTTTGAGGCTGTTGATCACCGGTTTGAGGCAATCAATCAGCGCTTTGAAGCTATGGACTCAAAAATTGGAACACTTTTTTGGGGTGTTGGAATAATCATTGCCCTTGTGCTTTTTCTGCTGGGGTATATGATCTGGGACAGGAGAACGGTACTACATCCTGTTCAAAATAAGACAATGGAGCATGAAGAGAAGTTGCGTAAACTTGAATATATTGCTAAAGAACAAGCCAAAAAAGATCCTTCGTTTGCAGAGTTGCTCAGGATAGCCGGGCTGCTTTAAACGCTTTTACAACAGATCATTATCAACTATATCATCCTCAGTATATTCAATTCTTTTTCGGTTAAATGGCGGTAGCGTCCGCGGGGCAAATCTTTCTTTGTAAGGCCGGCAAAAAACACACGATCCAGTTTCACAATTTTATAACCCAGTGATTCAAAAATGCGGCGCACGATCCGGTTTTTGCCCGAATGCAACTCAATACCTACCTGGGTTCGATCCTTCCCATCACCAACATAATCAACAGCATCTGGCTTTATGGTACCATCTTCAAGCTCCACTCCTTCTGCAATTTTACTAATATGCGTATGACTTACCGGCTGGTCAAGGTGCACATGGTAAATCTTTTTCATATTGTTGCTGGGATGTGTCAGCTTTTTGGCCAGTTCGCCATCGTTTGTAAAAAGCAACAGCCCGGTTGTATTTCTGTCGAGGCGGCCCACCGGATAAATCCGTTCCTTGCAGGCCTTATCAACCAGCATCATCACGGTGTTGCGCTTTTCGGGATCATCGGTGGTGGTGATATATCCTTTGGGTTTGTTGAGCAAAACATAGCGGTGCTTTTCCGAAACCAGTGTTTCGCCGCCTACCTGCACTTTATCCGTTGGATTAATTTTGGCCCCAAGTTCTGAAATCACTTCTCCGTTAACTTTTACTGCGCCGGTTTCGATTAAGGTGTCAGCTTCGCGGCGGGAACAAACACCTGAATGTGCGATAAATTTGTTTAATCTTATCAGCCCGCTGTCAGAAGAAGTATTACCGGATTTCTTGTTTTGCCTGCGTTTGGCCTGATCCACCGGTGTCTTTCTGCGTGGTTTTTTTTCAAACGTTTCTTCGCCAACTTCTCTGAACCGGTCACCAATCAGTTTGGCTGTATTTTGCGAGCCTTTTGATTTAACTGGCGCGGTTCCCTGTGATTTTTTGGCAGGCCTTGCAGGTGAACTTTTTTTCTTGATGAATTTAGAAAAATCACCATGTTTCTTTTTTCCTCCCGGCCTGGGTTTATCTTTGTTGCTCATATCCATTTTAAA
>CAYNDN010000301.1:1606-6396 GCA_964395075.1 uncultured Lentimicrobiaceae bacterium
GGAGCGCAAAAGTACTAAATCTGTGCAAACAGAGAGTGGAAAAATCAGTTAATCAATAAATTACATCCTCTTACATCGGAATGGTCATATCTGCCCAAAACTTCAAAGCTGCCATCAGCATGAATTTTGCCCAAGTCCTGTGTGGCAATAAAACTGCATGAATCAACATTGGCCAGATCAATTACATTGATTCCACCGGTTTTTCCTTTTTCAATTAAAGTTAGCGGATCATTTACATCCCGGATAAGTATTTTCATCCAGGGTGGAGTAGTAAAAATCCCATCACCCTTCGACCATGCCTGTGAAAACAACTCTGTCATACCGTATTCTGAGTGGATTTTTTCAACACCAAAACCATCACACAGTATTTCGTGCAATTCTTCACGGACCATTTCCCTGCGACGGCCTTTCATGCCACCCGTTTCCATCACAATGGTATTTTTTAGCTTTAGCGGAAACTTCTCCATCAGGTCAAGCAAAGCAAAGGTTACCCCAAACAGGATTGTTTTTTGATTTCGCTTTTCAAGAAATTTCAATTTCGATTGTAACGCCTCATAATCGTAAAGGTAAAAGCCGCTGTCGGGATTTTTGGAGCGGTTAATGAGGTTTTTAATCATGTAGATAAGTGATGAATGTTTTTGTTCCAGGTAGGATGGAAGCAATGCCAAGACGCAATAATCCTTTATTTCACCGTACGCCAGATTGAAACCCTTTTGGAAAGATGCTTCATAACTGCCAAGGTTTTTGTAGTAATGATGGCTGTTGTTTATGCCGGTAGTTCCGCTGCTTTGGAAATAACCTGCCGGATTGAAATCGCCTGTAACGACCTGCTGTGTTTTAAAAAATCCGATGGGCAAAAACGGAATATCCCGTATGGAAACCACCTGTTCAGGATTTGTTTTCAGGTTGTTACAAAACTTTTGGTAAACAATATTGTTTTCGTATTGATACCGAAATATTTTCAGGGCTGCATCGTTGAAGTTATCAACATCAAACAAATTTATCACTGGTTGTACTTTCATTATTTAATCAGATTTACGCAATTGAAAACGATCATAAAAATACTTATTATCTTCATCATCCCCGGGGTGATCATCACTTCATGCCGCGAGAAGGAGGAATACCCGATTGTCCCTGTCCTGAAGTTTGAAAACTTTATTAAACTGGTTCATCCTGATGGTTACGACACACTGGGCATTCTGTTGGTGTCCTATACCGATGGTGATGGCGATTTGGGTATTTCGCAATACGATACTGCATCATATAACTTTTTTGTTGATTATTACGTGATGGATAACGGAATGCTGGAACCCGGCACCATATACAATAATGCAACAGGTGAATTTGACACCATCAACTTTAACAACAGATTTGGCCCGCTGGCTCCGGATGATTATGTAGGATGGATAAAAGGAGAAATTGAAGACACCATAAAACCACTGTTCGATCCGCGATCAACCAAGGCGTACGACACCATTCAGTTCAGGGTGTATATGGTTGACCGGGCAGGTCATCGCAGCGACACCGTTTTAACCCCACTCATCGTTGTGAAGAATCCCTGATTTATTCTTTCAATTCATATAATTGTTGTTGGCTGTATCCGTTAGTCATTGGGGATATCCACCAATTAAAATCAACAAAATCATCATCGGATGCAAAACACAAAAGCTTTTGAAAGCCGGAAAATTGTTATTACAGGTATTTTCATACTTGTGGGCATCATTTTTCTGGCGAGGCTTTTTTTCGTCCAGGTGCTGGATGACAGTTATGTGCTTTCGGCCACCAACAATGTGTTGCGATACGAGGTGCAGTACCCTGCACGCGGACTGGTTTATGATCGTAACGGGGAACTTTTGGTTTTTAATGAGGCGGCTTACGACCTCATGGTTGTGCCCAATCAGGTAAAAAACATTGACACAGCAGCATTTTGTCAACTTGTGGATATTAGCATAGAGGAATTTGAAGATAATTTTGCGAAAGCTAAAAATTACTCCCGTCACAAAGCTTCCATTTTTGTGGAACAAATCCCCAAGGAACAGTATGGATATATCGAAGAAAAGCTATTCAGGTACCCCGGGTTTTATGTGCAATCCAGAACCCTGCGTAAGTATCCCAAGCCTTTTGCTGCACACACTTTGGGCTATATTGGTGAGGTAAGCCCCAAAGAACTCAAAAAAGATTCTTATTATCAACAGGGCGACTATATCGGGAAAAGTGGCATAGAAAAAGCTTATGAAAAAGAACTTCGCGGGAAAAAAGGGCTGAAGGTTTCGATGGTGGATGTTTTTAACCGGGTAAAAGGCTCTTATGAGGACGGGAAATACGACACTGTTGCCGTGTCAGGAAACGATTTGCACCTTACAATTGATGCGGAATTACAGGAGTACGGCGAAATGCTGATGCACAAAAAGCGTGGTAGCATAGTAGCTATAGAACCCGCTACCGGCGAAATACTTGCACTGGTCACCAGCCCGGCTTATGATCCGAATTTGCTGGTGGGCAGGGTGCGAAGCAAGAACTATAACAGGCTTTATAAGGACACACTGGTTCCCTTGTTTAACCGTGCCCTGCTGGCCATGTATCCTCCGGGATCAACGTTTAAATTGATGGTGGCTTTGATCGGTCTGCAGGAAGGTGTGCTTTTCGAAGACACAGAATATCCATGTTCCGGATTAAGCGCGAGGCCAATCAAGTGCAGCCATAACCACATTTCGCCACTTGCTTTGGTAGAATCCATCGAACAATCCTGCAACCCCTATTACTGGAACGTTTTTCAATCGATCATCGATAACCCGAAGTATGACAACACCAGGGAAGCTTTTAACAAATGGCGTGATTATCTGGAAAGCTTTAACCTTGGTAAAACCTTTAATACCGATCTTTTGGTAGAGCGAAGCGGCAACGTTCCGCGTCCGGAATACTACGATAAATATTTTGGCAAAAATGTATGGCGGGCCATGACCATCAGGTCGCTTTCTATTGGACAGGGTGAGTTGTTGGTTACACCGCTTCAATTGGCTAACATGACAGCGATTATTGCTAATAAAGGTTACTACTATGACCCGCATATTCTCAGAGCTGTGGATTACAATGGTGACCTTACCCCGGCCGAATTCCCAAAGCACGAAACCATGGTTGAGTCAAAATATTTCGAACCCGTAATTGAAGGCATGCAGCGCGTGTATGCCGGTGAGCATGGCACCGCACGCTGGTATGCTCACGACAGCATTAAGATGTGTGGTAAAACCGGTACTGTGCAGAATCCGCACGGAGAAAACCACAGTGTGTTTATTGCATTTGCGCCTGCTGATGATCCTGAAATTGCCATTTCTGTTGTGGTTGAAAATGGCGGATACGGTTCTGTTTTTGCTGCTCCAATCGCAACACTGATGATGGAGAAATTTATTTTAGGTGAGTTTGAAAAGCCCTGGTATGAAAAGAAAATACTGGATACGGATTTAATTACAGGAAATTGACAAGCAGGACTAACATATTCAGAAATATTGATTGGTGGACCATTTTGCTATACCTGGTGCTGGTGTTATTGGGATGGATAAGCATTTATGCTGCAATCTATGATGAAGAACACAGCAGCATACTCGATATGTCGCAAAGCTATGGTAAACAGTTGATGTGGATAGGGACATCTGTGTTGTTGGCCATAATCATTTTGGTAACTGAAGCCAAATTTTTTTCCACGTTTTCAGGGTTGATTTATGTTTTCACAATTGGATTGTTGATCGGCGTTTTGCTTTTTGGTAAAGAAATAGCCGGTTCAAAATCATGGTTCCAGTTCGGAGGATTTTCTCTTCAGCCGGCTGAATTTGCCAAGTTTGCTACCAGTCTTGCCCTGGCCAAATACCTCAGCGGCCTGAATAGTAACCTGAAAAAGCCTAAAACGCTTATCCGCGCAATGCTGATCCTGGCTATCCCTTCAGGTCTCATTTTTTTGCAAAATGATACCGGTTCAGCTATTGTTTATGCTGCCTTTATTTTTGTGCTTTACAGGGATGGGATGACAGGGAGCATCCTGATTATTGGATTATCCACAATCCTGTTGTTCATGTTGGCCCTTTTGGTAGATAAACTGATTGTTATTGTTGGTTTGGCGTTGTTGGCTACAATCTTCATATTGGCAATTAGAAAAACCGTGAAAAACATTGCCTCAATTGTAGGTCTTTTCATTTTAACAGCAGGGTTGGTTTATTCTGTTGATTATGTTTTTCAGCAAGTACTTGAGCCACATCAGCGAATCCGGATCAATGTTTTGCTTGGAAAGGAATCGGATATCCGTGGTGCCGGATATAATGTAAACCAATCGTTGATTGCCATAGGATCGGGAGGGTTTTCCGGCAAGGGTTTTCTTGAAGGAACACAAACCAAGTTCAATTTTGTTCCGGAGCAAAGCACCGATTTTATATTTTGCACGGTAGGAGAGGAGTGGGGTTTTATAGGTAGTTCTCTCGTTGTAGTTCTGTTTGTGGTATTGCTGTCGCGGTTGATTTATCTGGCCGAACGACAGCGCTCAAAATTTTCACGAGTTTATGGTTACGGAGTGGCATCAATCATATTTTTTCACTTTGCCGTAAACGTGGCCATGACACTTGGTTTGTTTCCGGTAATTGGCATACCCCTGCCTTTCTTTAGCTACGGAGGATCTTCACTGTGGGGATTTACCATCCTGCTTTTTATCTTCCTCAAGCTGGATGCAAACCGGATGAATGTTTTGTAGTCCTACCCAACTTGGACAAGCCAAAACCAAACAGGGAATAACAATCGAGAAGTTTTTA
>CAYNDN010000302.1:0-6377 GCA_964395075.1 uncultured Lentimicrobiaceae bacterium
CTGGTTTGTAGGCGACATTTTTGGCGCACCGCTTGCCATAGAAGGAATCATGGCCTTTTTTATGGAATCAACTTTTATTGCGGTGATGTTTTTTGGCTGGAATAAAGTGAGCAAACGCTTCCACCTCACATCAACCTGGCTTGTTGCCATAGGGGCAAACCTTTCGGCACTCTGGATACTTGTGGCCAATGCATGGATGCAGGATCCTGTGGGGATGCAGTTTAATCCTGACACGGCCCGCAACGAAATGGTGAATTTCTGGGCCATTCTCTTCTCACCAACCGCCATCAACAAATTCCTGCACACGGTTGCCTCAGGCTACGTGCTTTCTGCCGTTTTTGTGATTGGCGTTGCTTCCTGGTTTTTATTGAAAAAGCGGGACACACTGTTTGCCAAAAAAAGCATTGTGGTTGCATCCGTTTTTGGGCTGGTTACCGCCATCTTCCTCATCTGGACCGGCGACGAATCAGCCAGGCAGGTTGCCCGGGTTCAGCCCATGAAGTTTGCTTCGATGGAAGGCATGTGGGAGGGACAAACCAACGCTCCACTTGTTGCGGTTGGTTTCCTTGAACAGCAAATCACACCCACCGAAGAAAACAATTACAAGGAAAGGGATTTCCTCTTCAAAATTGAAGTACCCAACATGCTTTCGCTGATGGCATTTCTGGATGCCAACGCTTATATTCCGGGCATTAAAGACCTTGTAAACGGATACACCGATCCAAACTCCGGCGAAAAGCATCTGTCCTATTTCGACAAGATCAAGCGCGGCCGCGAAGCCATTACCACACTTAAAAATTATAAAGAAGCAGTTGACAATAAAGATGAAGCTGCCATTGCACTTAACAAAGCCAAATTTGAAGATAAAGAATGGATGGACAACACCTTCAGGTATTTTGGATTTGGTTATTACACCGATGAAAACTTCTCAGGGCTCATCCCGAGTGTACCGTTGTCGTTCTACTCATTCCACCTCATGGTTGCACTTGGCGGACACTTCCTGGCTTTGTTTATTGTGATGCTGATCTTTTCACTTAAAAACAAATTAGAGAAAATGAGGTGGCTTCTTTATGTCGGGATATGGACCATCCCACTGGTGTATATTGCCGGACAGGCCGGGTGGGTTTTGGCCGAATTGGGCCGCCAGCCATGGGTTATCCAGGACCTGATGCCAACCCTTTCAGCGGTTTCCCGCATTGATGCCAGCAGCGTGCAGATCACATTCTGGCTGTTTGCCGTAACGTTTACCACGCTGCTGATTGCTGAAATAAAAATTATGCTTACACAAATTAAAAAAGGAATGACAGGAGGACACTAATTATGTTTGAATCATTATCACTTTTAGCATTGCAACAATACTGGTGGGTGATCGTATCGCTCCTCGCCAGCCTGCTGGTATTCCTGTTTTTTGTGCAGGGCGGACAAACCATGATCTACAGCCTTGGCAAAACGGATACCGAAAAGAAAATGATCGTAAACTCCCTCGGCAGAAAATGGGAATTTACCTTTACCACCCTGGTAACTTTTGGCGGGGCATTCTTTGCCAGTTTTCCGCTTTTCTACTCTACCAGTTTTGGCGGTGCTTACTGGGTATGGATGTTGATTTTATTCGCATTTGTTATTCAGGCGGTGGCTTATGAATACCGCACCAAGCCCAACAACTTTCTCGGTAAAAGAACCTACGAAATATTCCTGGTCATCAATGGTGCGGTGGGAACAATTTTAGTTGGAGCCGCCGTTGGAACATTTTTCACAGGGTCTGAATTTTCGGTAAACAAACTCAACCTGACCAACATTTTCGGAACAGGCTCCACAACTATTTCTGCCTGGGAAGGGCCGGCTCACGGTTTGGAAGCGGCACTAAACATCCAGAATCTTTCCTTAGGTCTGGCCATATTTTTCCTGGCTAGGATCCTGGGAATTCTGTACTTGAAAAATGACATCGACGATGACAACATCCAGTCGAGGATAAACAAGCAACTGCTATACAATGCAGTGCCATTCCTGGTATTTTTCCTCACTTTCGCAGGCATGCTGCTAACGCAAAGCGGATTTGCCGTAATTCCTGAAGCAGGTGTCGATCCTTTACTTTGGAAAGTGCAGATGGAGCCGTATAAGTATTTGAACAACTTCCTGGCTATGCCGGTTGTATTGATCATGTTCCTGCTTGGCGTTGTTGCAGTACTTTGGAGCATTATCGGTACACTAATTGGCAAATGCGCTAAAGGCATCTGGCCGGCCGGTATCGGCACCGTTTTAGTTGTGATGTCGGTATTTTTGTTGGCCGGCTTTAACAATACAGCCTTTTACCCTTCTACTTTTGATCTGAACAGTTCGTTAACCATCATGAACAGTTCGTCCAGTAAATTTACATTAACTGCCATGAGTTATGTTTCGCTGATGGTGCCGTTTGTACTGGCCTACATCGTTTATGCCTGGCGATCGATCAACAACAAGCGCATCACTGCCGAAGAAATGCAGGAAGAAGGGCATGCTTATTAATTTATTGTAGTTATAACCTTAAAAGATTAAAGCTTATGTATTTAACACAAATTTTATATTTCCTCACCTTGCCTGCTGTGATCCTGATTTCATGGTGGCTGGTTAACTATTACCTGAAAAAGCTGGATAAAAAACTGGCTGAAGACGGTGAAGAATAAAAATCCTTCCAAATCATACAAAACGGCAGAAGCAAAATATTCTGCCGTTTTTTTTTACCTCAATAATTCAAGAAAATATTAAGAAGAAAAATAATTATTGGGAATATGTTATGCCCCGTCATTTATGGCGGGGTTAAATAATTAACAAACAATAGATTAATCAAAATCCAGAAAAATTTAAACATTTAAAACTACATTTTTCTGGATTTTGCCTCTTAATAAATAGAAAAACTTCAATTCCCCGCCATAAATGACGGGGCTATTGATTTTCTGTAATTTAGTATCTTTCAACTCATTTTCTGCCAATTCCGAATTTGTTGGGAGGTGAATATTTATTTTTATGAATAGGCCAGGTTTGAACATTCCTTCCAGGTATTTGGTTTTTAGAATGAATTTAAATTAAAACGCTTATGAAAACTCATACTATTCTTTTAGCACTTTTTCTTGCAGCAAACCTATCCTTCGGGCAGGCATTGCACCAGGAACGAACAGCAGACTCACCATCCTCATCACTTAAAGGAACCGCAGAAATTGCCGATGTTGGTGATTTCACCGTTATTGATTCTGATGGCGTAGAATGGAATCTCTACACAATGCTCGATGGTGGCACAACTGTAATTCTTGACATATTTCAGGCCACTTGAGGCACATGTCAGACATATACTCCAATTCTCGAAGAAGTATATGTCAACTGGGGAGAAGGTAACGCCGATGTTGAAATGATCGGTCTTACACGTTACGACGACAATCAGGTAATCAACGATTACAAAGCCCAATTTGGAGTAACCAATCCATGCGCAGGCCAGGAAGGTGGCGCAGGTAACGCTATTGATATAATTATCGAGGGCCAGCCATTTTTTGGGGCTCCAACTTATTGTGTGGTATGCCCGGATAAGAAACTGCATTTCAATGTTTGCTTCCCTCCCACACCTGAATGTTTTGATGACTTTATCATTTCCTGCGGAGCAACCTCGATTGATGATCCGGATGCAAAAAATTCAGGTGTTTCTATCTATCCCAATCCAGCAATCTCATCGTTCAGAATCCAAAGCAATAACGAAATCACAAAGGTTGTAATTTACGACCTGCTTGGAGCCAAGGTTTTTGAAAGCAATGTTTTTAATCAAACAGATTTTGGAATAGATATTCGTGATTTACTTTCAGGAATTTATCTTGTAGAAATCAATACATCAGACGGTATCATTACACAGAAACTGGCTGTTGAGTAGGCTTTGTTATCAACGAAACATGCTCCGGCAAAAACAATATAAATTAAAATCCATGAAAATTAAATCCACAATCACAGGGCTCCTTTTGGCTTTTATCATTTCATTTTCTGCATCTGCACAGGAAATGACAGTTCAGGACGAGGCCAACTCCGCATTGGCTGCCAAAAATTATAAAGAAGCTGTAAATGCATTGAATGGGGCAGTTAATGAAGTAAATAAATTATTGATCAAGGAAATCAGGAAGTCGCTGCCTTCAGCCATTGACGAATATAAAGCTGAGGTGTCAGATGACGAAAGTGCCGGGACTGCTGCCATGGGATTTCTTGGCGGAGGTTTAACAGTTGAAAGAAGTTACTTTAAAAGCCCTGATGACTGGGACAATTACATTAAAGTTTCCGTGGTTGGAAATTCGCCCATGCTTGCCTCTGTTAATATGATGCTTTCCAACTCGATGTACATGAGCGCGGCAGGAAGTAAAACCATTAAAATTGGTGATCGTAAGGCGGTTCTTACCGATGAAGGAAACGGCAGCTTTAAACTGCAACTACCCTTAACCAGTTCTCTAATAACGGTTGAAGGTTATGGATTTCAGTCGAGCGACCAGTTTTACAGCAAGGCCAAAAAAGTTCCTTTTGAGGAAATTGCAAATACATTGGGCGAATAAAACAGGACAGAGAATACTTTTTAAAGAGCTGATTGGAAAAGAATTCCGGTTAGCTCTTTTTTAGTCCTAAAAATAATATCTACTAATTAATTTTCGTAGATTTACTAAAATTTTAAACCATGGAAATTTCTGATAGCATAAAAAACAGGTTAATAAGTAAAATTTTAGCATCAAAGAATGAAAGGTTTCTTGAAGCGATTGAAAATCTTTTTCTTAGCAGCCAACAGGATGAAGTAATTAATTTCAGCCCGTCACAAAAAGAAATGATTAATATGGGATTGGATGACATCGAAAAGGGCAATGTCATCACAGAGTCAGAAATTGATAATTTTGATAATGAATGGAAGAGTTAGAAGTAATTTGGACGAAAACTGCTTTTAATCAAAGAAACGAGATCTTTTGATTTTGGAACAAGAGAACGCAGAATACCAATTATTCTAACAAATTGAAAGGTCAAATAAAAGAAAGAACCAATTTGTTAATAAAGCACCCTGAACTTGGAGTCAATACAGAGTTTGAAAATATTCGTTCATTATCATTAGGCAACTTTAGCATTATTTATACACACCAGGAAAAACAAATCTTTATAATAAGTTTTTGGGACAATAGAAACGACCCGGATAAATTGCTGCAATTATTAAAAAACACAATTAATACTATCTGATATTTAAAAATTTACCCCCCTCCTGCATTTCCAATTTTCAATCATTGTAATATTTTGAAAAGATAAAACCCAAAAAAAAATTTGGTCAGTTCACAAAATGGTTTTTGCTTTGACCGACCATTCATTCAAAAACTATTATGCCACGAACACCGGATCAATTTCAGGAAATCAGGGAAGAAAAGAAAAAGCTGATCATGGATACAGCGCTTGAATTATTTGCCACCAAGGGTTATCACGGTACTTCTGTTAACGACATTGCCAAACAGGCAGGCATCTCAAAAGGGCTTTTATACAATTATTTTTCAGGCAAAGAAGAACTCGTCATCACCCTGATGAAAAATGGATTCCTTGAATTTATGGAGCTTTTCGATCCCAACCATGATGGTAAAATCTCTAAAAATGAAATGAAGCATGTTATCAACGAAACATTCAAAAACATCAGAGACAGGGCGCATTTTTGGAAGTTATATTTTGCAGTGATGTCGCAGCCCATTGTAAACCAGGCAGCTTTTGGCGAAGTTATGGAGGTAGCCATGCCGGTTATTGAAATGCTAACAAAATATTTTGAATCAGAAGGCTACAAAAACCCATTGGCAGAAGCGCGCATATTTGCCGCGATGATGGATGGCCTAACCTTAAATTATGTGTACGACACCGAAAATTTCCCGATTGACGATGTAATTACCAGGCTGAAAGATATGTACAAACTCAATGAATAATAACCAACAAAAACAATAACTGAAGATGAAAACAATTTTTGCAACAATTCTAATGATTTCACTGGCTTATGCTGGATATGCCCAGGATGCAAAGGCCATCGTAAAAAAAGCCAATGATCTTTCATTGGGCGTTACCAGCCAGGGCACGATGACCATGACCATAGAACGGCCAAAGTGGACACGCACCGTTACCATGAAATCCTGGTCGAAAGGCACCGATTACTATTTGATCCTGATCACCGAACCGGCCCGCGACAAAGGGCAGGTATTTTTGAAACGCGACAAGGACATGTGGAACTGGATGCCGGCCATCAGCAGGATGATTAAACTTCCTCCCTCAATGATGAGCCAATCGTGGATGGGATCCGACTTCACCAATGATGACCTGGTAAAGATGAACTCCATTGTTACCGATTATAAGCACACTTTACTTGGCGAAGA